>CAZLGC010000093.1:0-1528 GCA_964559275.1 uncultured Candidatus Saccharibacteria bacterium | reverse complement strand
GGCCTTTTTTGCAACCTAAAAAATGCTTGACAACAACTTTTTTATGTTCCATTATAAATGTAACATGACTTACAAGACACCCCAACTGGCGAAAATACTACAGGTTTCTGAAAGAAAGCTCATTGACTGGTGTGAAAAAGGCATTATTCTGGCCGACATCCAGGAGGCGGACGGCTATGCAAGCCGGCGTGAATTCTCCTATAGGGGAATTTTAAGGGCAGGGCTGGCCCTTGCCCTTAAAGACAATTTCCGAATCCCCAGGGATTTCATCAAGTCTATCGTTGCTTCTTTGTGGCTCCGGGGGTTCTTCTCAGAATGGGAACAGGGTGAAAGCGGGTTCTTATCCATCGCTAACCCGCACGATCCCGGTCGGATGACCTGGTATTATTTGCCTTCAGACTTTTCATCGGACTATAAAGCTTGGGGTTGGCTGTGGAAAAATATTGAGGCGTTTCTGGTCATTGATTTGGGCCCGATAAAAGAGCGCATTGATCGAGAATTATCAGCAATCACATAAAGAATTTGTTATTTTTTTTGGGCTCATTGTTACATTTTGAATGTAACTAAGGAGGTGATGAATGGGAAACCGGGCGCTAAAACTTAAAATTCTTGAGAGATTTCGCTACCAAGCCGATTTTGCGCAAGTGATCAAACTTCGGGAGGAGCGGCTTTCCAGAATCGTCAACGGCCGTGTCAACCCCACCAAATGCGAGCGCCGGAAAATTGCCGAGTCTTTGGGTATCCCGGAGCATGAGCTTTTCCCGACCAGAGATTGAGCCTGAATTTTTGGACCTCACCGGTGCTAGCGCCTACACTGGAGGCGGCCTGAGTGTCCGAACTTTACGGCGATTCATCGCTCAGGGGCGCCTCCCTGCATTTAGGCCTGGCGGACCCGGCGGAAAGATGCTGATCCGAAAAAATGATCTAAAAGCTTTGGTGGAGATGCACCCAGTGGAGGCAATCGACCTGGACGCCTTGGCCGAGGCGGCCTTGGCGGAACTTAAATTCGGGGGTCAAAATTGAACAACACCCCGCCCCCGAATAATCTGGAATACGAGCAAACAGTCCTTGGTTCTGTTCTTTTCCGTCCTGAGCTATTTCCTAATGTTGCCGAAAGCCTCAAACCGGATGCTTTTTACCGCTCCGACCACGAGTTGATTTTTAAAGCTATGTCTGCAGTCATGGCTGAAGGAAGATTCCCTGATGTAATCTCGGTTCATCAGTATTTAAAGGCAGAACACCCAACTGAAGGGATAACCGCGCACTTCCTCTTCGAACTCTCGGAAAACGTGGGGACGACGGCAAACCTTCCGTGGTACATTGCGCGGCTGCAAGAGCTGGCCACCAAGCGCAAGGCCCTGGAGTTGTGGCACCATGTCGGGAAGCGACTGCAAAATGGGGGGGATCCGGGCCCTCTTCTCAGTGAGCTATCGGATTTGGTGAATCCCGCAAAACAATGCGGAAGTGAAAGCCAGAAAGTAATATTTGATAACACTGCTGTCCGGTAGAAATTACTTAAGATAGCAAG
>CAZLGC010000092.1:0-1540 GCA_964559275.1 uncultured Candidatus Saccharibacteria bacterium | reverse complement strand
CTAATAAATAAGAAAGCAACACTTTATCCGGCTTTTTAACCACATTTTCCTTGCCTCCTTCGATAAGTCGCCAAACTTCTTTGGGCTTGGTTTCCAGGACGTCCTCCAAGCCGGAAACGGAATCTATGGTTTGGCCATTTTTATTGATTGGGATCCAGGCTTCACTTGGTTCCGGGTAAAGGAAATCGGCAAAAATCTTCAGAGTGTCAACCGGTTTTCCGGAGCCAGGGTGTTTGTGCATGACGATTCCCGGCCGGGTATTCATTTCGATAATGCCACCCCCTGTTTTCGAAATCGGCAGGCTAATGTCAGCTGTCATAACATCGATACCAGCGATTTTCAGGTCGAGGGTGCGGGCGGCTTGCAGACAATACTCAGCATTTTCGTGGTGGATCTGGTCGGAGACGCCGACTGTTTCGCCGCCGGTGCCGACATTGGCATTAAACCGCAGAAAAACTTTCTTACCTGATTTTGGTACACTGGACAGGCTTTCATCTTGCTGCTCCAGGGTTTTCTCGGTCGAGTCATCCAGTGTAATCGGCAGAAGGGAGGCTTTTTGGCTGGCCGGTAATTTCTGGCGGCGCTCATTCTCACTTTCTACCAGCTCTTTCACTGTTTGCTTACCATCTCCGGTTACATTGGCTGGTATCCTTTGCAGAACAGCTATAACCTTGTCGTCAATTACCAAGACTCGGTGATCATACCCGTCCAGCATTTTTTCTACCAGTACCTGGTCGCAGAACTTCTTGATCTCAGGGAAATTTTTTCTTGCCTCTTGTTCATCTTTCACATTTACGAAGACGCCGTCACCGCCATGGGTTCCCCTGGCGGGCTTCATTACAACTGGATAACCTACTTCGCTTTCTATTTTTCCCAAATCTTCCTTTTTTTCCAGGACAACATTACTTGGAACCGGAATTTTTTCTCTTTCCAAAAGCGAAAAAGTCTCTAGGCGGTCATTAGCCAGTAGAAAACCGGCGCAGCTATTGATGTCATTTACCCAGGCTCTCTTCTGCTTGCACCCCAGGCCAAACTGAGACAAAGTCCGCTCTGAACTCAGGGGAAAGATCGGGATATTGCGGTCGTAGAGATATTTCAGCAGCTGCTTTTGCAAATATTTTTGCAAAAGCTTCTTATGGATAGAGACGGTGGTTGTCATATAGTTTTATTCGAAGTATTTGCTTAAATCAGGCCCTTTGACGAAATCTTGCGGGCAGCTCAGTAGCAAAAATGAAACAACATTGACATGCTCCAGGTAGATAAAGTCTCTTTGCTTGATAGCGACCATGCCTAGGTTTTCCTCAAAATTATCTTTGACTATTTCCTGGCATTTGGTTACCAGGGGATGATCGGGCTCTTTGCACAAAATGCAACAGAGACCGACCTCAGCCGTGACGTCAAGGTTTGCCAGCTCTTCTACGCTTTTGAAATTATTTTCAAAGAAATTCAGAATCCATTGGTAATCAGATCCGTCCAACAGGTATTCATAATAAAAAGTATCGTTTATTATGAAATGAGTCAATCCGTAAACCCAGTTTTG
>CAZLGC010000091.1:0-1596 GCA_964559275.1 uncultured Candidatus Saccharibacteria bacterium | reverse complement strand
ATCCCAAATCAAAATTATAGAGATGGTTTCTTTCGAAAAATTTAATAAAATATCAGACTATCTCTGGGAAGTGCCTAGAACTTTTCGAAAAGCGATGCGCGTCCCGGCGCGGGTTTATGCGAGCGAAAAAATGCTGACCCATGTTTTGGACGAGCGGGCGATTGAGCAGCTTATCAACATCGCTTCTCTGCCCGGTATCGAAAAATATGCGCTGGCGATGCCGGACATCCATCAGGGTTACGGCTTCCCAATCGGCGGGGTGGCCGCGCTGCGGGCGGATGAGGGTGTTATTTCTCCTGGTGGGGTTGGCTACGATATCAACTGCGGGGTGCGCCTGCTAGCAAGCGAGGTGACATTGGAAGATGTCGGCAGCAAAATAGAACAAATTGTTTCGCAGATGCAGCGCGACGTTCCCTCCGGGGTGGGCCGTGGCGGGTCAGTGGTTCTGAAAGAGCCAGAACTGGATAAGGTTCTCAATACCGGTGTCAAGTGGGCGATCTCCCAAGGTTATGCGACCGAAGCAGATGCTGAGGCGACCGAGGAGCGGGGTAGTATGCCCGGCGCTGATGCTGCTCGGGTTTCGGAAAGAGCCAAAAAACGCGGAGCTGATCAACTGGGAACACTGGGAGCTGGTAATCATTTCGTCGAAATTCAAGAAGTCGTTGATATCTACGACGACAGGATCGCTGAAACCTTTGGCATATTTCCCGGTCAGGTTACAATCCTGATTCACACCGGCTCGCGCGGGCTCGGACACCAGGTTTGTACGGACTATGTTAAGTTGATGAACAAAGTTGTTCATCAATACCAAATTGCCTTGCCGGATCGGGAACTTTCCTGTGCTCCGTTCAAATCTCCGGAAGGGCAACGTTACTTCGGTGCCATGGCGGCTGCAGCTAACTTTGCCTGGACCAATCGGCAAATTCTGACCGACCATGTTCGCGGTTCCTGGGCGCAGGTACTGGAGAGCGGTAAGCAAAACGCTATGCGATTGGTCTATGATGTCGCACACAATATGGCTAAAAAAGAAAAACACGACGGTAAAGAATATATTGTTCATCGCAAGGGAGCGACGCGGTCTTTCGGGCCAGATCATCCGGTACTGCCAGACAAATACAAGTCTACCGGTCAACCGGTCATCATCCCGGGCTCGATGGGCACTCATTCGTACTTGTTGGCCGGGACAAAAGAATCAATGCAGAGTACCTGGGGGTCGACGTGCCACGGGGCGGGCCGGCGGATGTCACGTAGTCAGGCCAAACGTTCACTGGACTATAACAAATTATTGGAAGAGCTAGACAAATACGGCGTGGTTGTCCGGGCCGGTTCTGCTAAGGGCTTGTTGGAGGAAGCCCCGGCGGCATACAAGGATATTGATGAAGTCATCAAAGTGGTAAGCGAAACCAAAATTGCTGCTAAGGTTGCGCGAATGAAGCCGGTGGGGATAATAAAAGGTTAAAATCAAAAATTTAAAATTCAAAAGAAGTTTAAAATTAAAAAATCTGAACTCCTTTTTAGTTTAAATTTCAGATTTCTTCTAAATTTCCATTTTTAGGTTAAGACTTTGATTTTTCAGAAGGCTTGATTTTTCCTGAA
>CAZLGC010000090.1:0-1598 GCA_964559275.1 uncultured Candidatus Saccharibacteria bacterium | reverse complement strand
AGGAATCATGCCGGGGATGATTTAAAAAAAAATGAGAATAAAATCAGATGATTAAAGTTTTCTTTGAGAATTGTAGACGCACGCATTTAGAAAAAATCAGAGGTAGTAGCGACTCCGCGTCAATTTCTTGACATCTGTCAAGTGTTCTTGCCAGTCGACACATGGTTTTATAACGATATCATCAGTCGGTTGTGATTTTGCTTACGAGAAAAGATGGCTAGGATAAAAAATCTGGCATATCCTAATAATTTTGGGCAAATCCACTTACAAATTTGCCTATTATTTATAACAAACGAAAAATTACACCAATTAGAGGGATATCTTATTAAAGAGGCATGATTTGTGCATTTAGCGCTTGATAGTGAAGCAAAGAAACTGAAAACTTGGGGAGCTGAATTAGCAGGATATTTTTATGGAAAATGTTAATGTAAATTCAGGGGACGGTTTTGGCGGTAAATTATTAGGTATTTCTGTCCATTCCTTCTTGCAGATGGTTGAATCGGAGCAGAAGACCTGCACATTACGTGTAACGTGTCAGGGAAGGACCGGCTATCTTTATATAAAGGATGGCGAACTCATTGCTGCAGAAGAAGATAGCCTCAGGAATTTGGAGGCGGCTTACGAGGTAATCGGCTGGGATGAACCCGTTATTGAAATCAAAGATAGCGTTCCAGAAAAGGAGCGGGAAATCTTTCAGCCTTTGATGGCTGTCTTAATGGAGGGCTTCCGTCTACGGGATGAAAAACTAAGCGAAACACAGCCGATGTCGGAAAGTACAGACAGCCAGCAAATGCCAGAACTCAAGAGCAGGCCTACAGCAGGCCGGCGAATTGGTCTGGATATCGGAGCCAAATTACAGATAGAAATCCAGGGCGTTGATTCGCCATTGGAGAGTTTCATGATAGGCATGATGCCTGACGATTTTCTAATTATCACGATGCCTTCCCGCCTAATGGCCACTGAACATAAGTTATCCAAGGGGACACGTCTCGGCATCAAATACCTGTACTTGGGAAAGATCTGCGTCTTCAACGCCGAATTGCAGGCGTCTGTCGATTTTCACCAGAGGCTGCTTTTCATCAGTTACCCGTCGGTCATTCATTATCGTGAGCTGCGCCGTCACAAAAGGGTAGAGTCTTTTCTCCCATGCACCATCAGCCTGTCTAATGGTCAAAGCCATCCGGGTGTTATCATCGACATGAGTATCGCAGGCTGTCTCTGTCAGCTAAAAAATCGGGAAGATAACCCACTCCCTTCACTTCATATTGATGAGACGCTCACGATTCGCTGTCTATTTCCGGGTATGGACGAAGAACAGGTGTTAGCTGGTCATATAAAAAACCTGCATAAAACAAAACGCGAAACCCGGATAGGCGTGGCGTTTGTCGAAAATTCGCCTGCAGTTGAAAAAGTCATAACTCGTTATCTCGGGCTTTAAACCCCGGATAAACCGGAAAAGTGCCTAAAGTTAAGGAGTCGCTTCGCTCCAACTATTCACATAAATTAGAGAGAATTTCATAGATAAAAAACTCAATTTCCAAACTCCTCAATCTTTTAATTCTTAAGCAGGATACGCCGGAACCAAACAGGTTGTAAAA
>CAZLGC010000089.1:0-1626 GCA_964559275.1 uncultured Candidatus Saccharibacteria bacterium | reverse complement strand
CTTGCGGTCAAGCTGTTTGAGAAAATAGCTGAGCATCAGACTGCCGATCAGATAAGCAGCCAGAAGCAATAAAATCATGTCGGAAAGTGGCGTGATCGGCCAAAAGGCCAAGCCCCAGGCTACTTGAGCCAAGAGCAAGCCTAAAATTAAGGAATAAACCAGGCTACGCTGCCTTTTTCCCAGCCGAAACAGCGGCCAAAAAAGGAAAATACCAGCGACTACAATGAGCAAAAGCCACAACCAAAACGGCAACGAGAAAAGCAATACCAATTGCCAGGCTGAATATATGAGTAGAAAGAATCCTCCGAGACTTACCAAAATACCGATATCAGGACGAGGCTTCTCCTTCTCGCTTAAGTTCCAGAAATAGAGTCCCCATAATACCAGCAAAGCAGCGAACACCAGCCAGCGGATATTTCCAGCCCGTAAAATAAACACAAAACCGAAGCTACCGGCGGCGAACAAAACACTAAAAGGTAACCAAACCCACGCCCGGTGGATTTCGTGACGAAGTCTCCAGACGGTGATACCGATGGCCAGCAGAACCTCGCCCGCCAGGATCAGGTACCAGTAATCGAGAAAATATTCCAGGCTAATCAGGCCAGCCACTACTATGGCGGCGAAGATAGCGGCGGTAGTAATTCGGATAATAGACATTATCTTTGCCAGCTAAAAGTCTGATATAACCAATTTCCCAGCACTTCCGTATTGGAAAACAGACGGCTATACCCGGTGTCGCCCATCAGAACCGTGATAACCTCGTTATCCTGGTCGCGACCGGAGCGGAATCGCGTCATCAGGCAATAGCCGGCCTCGTAAGTGAATCCGGTTTTACCGCCCGAAATATAATATCGGCTGCCCTCGGTCAGGCGGTTGGTGTTCCTGACCCCTAGTAGGCGCCCGGTGTTGCGGGTGAATATCGTATAATGAGAAGAGCTGGTCGCTTGCATAACTTCCGGATTTTGCAAAACCCGTTGGCTGAGCCGGGCATAATCGCGAGCACTGGTTACATTCCCGGCATCTAACCCGGTCGGTTCTACGAAACGAGTCTGAGTCAATCCCCACTCCTGCGCCTGGGCGTTCATTTGACCGACGAAATCAGCTTCACTCATCCCAGTAGATCTGACTAAAGCTTTGGTGGCATTATTTTTAGATCCGACCAGCATTGTCCAGAAAAGGTCTTTGACACGGACTATTTCCCCCGCCCGCAGATCAACCGAGGCTCCCCCGACGTTGTCCGAGCCGACTATCATCACTTCCTTCTCCCAGCCCGGATTATGGTCCAAAAATACCTGCGCCGTCATCAGCTTAGTTAAACTGGCCATCGAGCGCTGCCGGCCGGCGTATTTTTGGTACAAAACGGCTCCGGTTCTGGCATCAACCGCAATGGCAGCGGCCGCCGAAAAACCAGGGAAATCACTGTCACTGAGCCGAACAATATCAGAACCCTCGCCCTCAAATACAGCCGCGATTGAAAAAGGAAAATGAACAAAGGCCCGGGCGTAATTTTGATCCTCGTTGACATCGGTCGGGATAGACTGCCAGGCTTCCTTTTCCCGGTGCCAGATATAGATCTGCTTATTCTTCAGATTATCTGAGGTAAACGGTATTTTTATAGTGATCGGC
>CAZLGC010000088.1:0-1642 GCA_964559275.1 uncultured Candidatus Saccharibacteria bacterium | reverse complement strand
GTGGCCGGCCCGCGGACACTGGAGCATCTGGTTGACGCAGTTTTATACCTCGAGGGTGATAGATATCAGACTTACCGCATTTTGCGTGGGGTCAAAAATCGCTTTGGCTCGACTAACGAAACCGGCGTTTTCGAAATGCGGGAAGAGGGGATGGTGGAAGTCAAAGACCCCTCGGGTATATTTTTACAGGAGCGCACTAAAGATGTGTCCGGTTCTATTATCGGCGTGACAGTTGAAGGCAAACGTCCCTTTTTGGTAGAAGTCCAGGCGCTGACAACCCCCACCCCGTTCGGTTATCCCAAACGGACAGCCTCTGGAATTGATTATAATCGTCTGGCGCTACTGATTGCGGTGCTGACTAAGAGAGCCAACTTAAATCTTTTTACCCAGGATGTTTTCGTTAATGTCGTCGGTGGTTTCAAGATCAAGGAACCAGCGGTTGATTTAGCTGTTTGCCTGGCGGTTGCCTCGGCCTTTCTCAACAAAAGCATTGATGCCCAGGCGGTGGCTATCGGGGAAGTGGGCCTGGCTGGCGATGTGCGGCCAGTGTCGCTTCTAGCAGAAAGAGCGCAGGAAGCTGCTAAACTGGGATTCAAGAAGATTATATTGCCTAAAGTGGCTAACGGTAATTTGAAAGTCAACAATGACGCTTCACTTATTCCAGTCAGTAACCTCACCGAAGCCATAAAAGAGGTTATCGGTCCTTATAAAGGTAAACAAAAACTTGGCTGATGGCACGGCTACCCAGATCCTTTTACAATCGCCCGACTTTGCAAGTTGCCCGCGATCTTCTAGGGCAACTTTTGGTGAGAAAATATCGAGGTAAGCTCCGTCGGTATGTCATCACCGAGGTAGAAGCTTATATTGGGCAGGATGATCCGGCTTGCCACGCCTGCCGGGGAAAGACACCGCGTAATCAAGTCATGTTTGGTCCGCCCGGCCATGCCTATGTCTATTTCATTTACGGCATGTATTTCTGTTTGAACATTGTGACGGAGAGAAAAGGGTTCCCGGCGGCAGTGCTGATTAGAGGGATAAAAACGTTATCCACACCGGCGGATGGACTATACGATGGTCCCGGTAAGCTTTGTCGAGAACTCAAGATCACTAAATCTCTGAATGGTGCCGATGTTGTTCGTGGTGACAAGCTTTGGGTAGAACCAGGGCGAAAGCCTACCCGCATACAAAAAACCCCTCGAATCGGCATCAAAAAGGGGAGAAACAAACAATGGCGCTTTTTGATAAAAGAAAAACGCAGGTGACACGCGCGATGTCACCTGCGATGAGCTGTTGTGTGTCAGCTCAGGGTCAAGGCCGGCCGAGAACGCTAGAAAGCGTTTGAGGGAACTCCAATTGCCATCATGGCATCTCGAGAAAAGTCTTCGAGCATTTTGATAGTAATTGGGAGTATCGGCGCGGTGGGCTTACCGTTAGTCCGTATTTCCACAATGTGATGGCCGCTTCTTTCCGAAAGATACTTCAGAACCAGAACTTCCTGGCCTGCGATCTCGCGATAGCGGCGATCAATGTGGTGTTTGACGGCTGCGACGGATTTAACGGTAGCAGTCGCGGTAGCAACAGTAGAGATGGATTCGGACATTGTAGCTCCCTCCAAAAACAAAAAAAGAATTTAGTACCTGTA
>CAZLGC010000087.1:0-1687 GCA_964559275.1 uncultured Candidatus Saccharibacteria bacterium | reverse complement strand
AACTGGTTATAAAATGTGGCAACGCCATAAACCTCACTTTCGAAAATTTCGAGGTGTTCCGATACTATTTTGATGGCTTGGGTAGGGAGATAGGCCAGCGTGTCCTGGACCATCTGGAGAATCGGGATCAGATTCCCTCTTTGCTTTTCATAGGATTCGAGTTTTGAGGCAACATGCTTTAGCGCTTCCTTTTCTTCCGGAGTTAACTCATCATTCATGGAATATCCTTTAATTCATGCAATCCTGCACAGCGCCAGCTTCATACATGAGACCTTTGCAAAACGCTCCCTTTTGCCCAATTTCTGCGTCAGACTCAAATTTTAATCCTCAAAATACTCAATGTATTCGTGCCTGCCCCGTGAAATGCGAAGCCTATTTCTCTGGGGTGGTTAAAATTTTCGTCTTCCTTAAACTTGAACAAAATTGAACATTTTTCCAAGGTCTCATACATATTACCAAACTCGAATAAAGCGGATTTTATTTACCTTGCTAAAAATAAAATGTCAACCTATGATCATATAATTAAAACTGTCTGAAACCAAAACACCGTGTGCTTTTGTTTTGAATGAAATGGCTTTTAATACCTTAATAGCCCGAATCAAAGGGAGTTACAATGAACGTACTTTTTATTATTTCCACCCAAGACGCTGAAACCATATACAATGCGATGAGATTATCCAATGTGGCAGTCAAAAAGGGGGATGACGTCAGTGTATTCATGTTGGGCAAAGGGGTTCTTTTTGAACAGAGCAGTAGCGAACAGTTTAACGTGATGGAACAGGTCAACCAGTTCCAAGGAGATTTTTACGTCTGAGGGGTATGTATGAAATCCCACGGTCTGGAGGGATCAAGCGCCTGTCCCATCGCCTGGATGGATGATCTTTATGAACTGGCCATGGAAGCGGACAAGGTGTTAACTTTCTGATATTTCTTTACGAATCCATACATAAATTAACGTTGTGATTTTCAAAGGCCCTAAATTAAGCCGGCCCTGCGATCCATAATCTGAGAACATTTTAAAAGCAGACCCCCGCCAAAGGCAATGAAACTGCTTATCATAAACAGCCTGAACAACCCCATGGTTTCAAACAGATAGCCGTTAAAGAAAAATCCAACCATTAAGCCAAGCCCATAGGTTATGGCGTTATTGACGGCCTGTCCCAGCGTCTTGGTCTCATCAGGCGTTAATGAATCAATGTATAAAATACTTGCCACATGAAACGTGCCGTAGGTAACCGCGTGAAAAATTTGTAACAGCAGGAGTGCGGCCGGAGATACGGCAAAAAAAAGGCCAAACCATCTTAACGCCGCTACCATGAATGAAAAGACCAGAACATTATCAATGGAAAAGTATTTGAATATGCTGTCTGATTTTATCATAATCAAAATTTCGGCAATCGATGCCAGAGCCCATGAAATACCGATAAACGTATTACCGTATCCCAGATTTTCAAGATGAATGGAATAGAATCCATAATATGTTCCATGGCTCAGCAGCATTAAAAAGGCACAAAACAAAAATACGACAACACGCCGTTTTAGAAGCACTTTGACATTTACGAAAAAAGACGTCCGTTTTTTAATCTGAATATCAGGAATTTTGGAGGAAATTACAGCCTGTACAGTTGAAATGGCAAAAATGAGCACAAGAATTATTTCGATGGAGTAAAGGTCTATTATCCTGCCC
>CAZLGC010000086.1:0-1723 GCA_964559275.1 uncultured Candidatus Saccharibacteria bacterium | reverse complement strand
AACAAAATAAACCCGTTAAAAGTTCAAAGGGCACGCTGGGCACTTTCCCTGGGGTCTTTACACCCAGCATTCTGACCATTCTTGGAATCATACTTTTCCTGAGACTGGGATATGTGGTTGGGAGTGCCGGGTTGACGCGTGCCCTGGCCATTATTGGGTTGGCCAACGCCATATCCGTATTGACGAGTATTTCATTGTCAGCCATTGCCACGAACCTTAAAGTCAAAGGGGGCGGAGATTATTATCTGATTTCTCGAACCTTGGGTGTGGAGTTTGGTGGCGCCATTGGAATTGTTCTCTTTCTCGCTCAATCTGTGTCTGTCGCATTTTACTGTATCGGTTTTGGTGAAGCGGTCGAGGCGATGTTACCAGCGGGCGCTGATATTGCGCCCCGCATCATCGCTGCTCTGGCGGTGTCATTTCTTTTTATCTTTGCATGGTTAGGCGCGGACTGGGCAACGCGATTTCAATATGTTGTGATGGCCTGTCTGGGTTCTGCCCTTGTTTCTTTTTTCATCGGAGGCATGCCCAAATGGGACGGCGTGACTTTTACCCAGAATTGGGCTGCGCCCGCAGGTGGACCTGGTTTTTGGTTCCTTTTTGCCATCTTTTTTCCTGCCGTCACGGGTTTCACCCAGGGCGTAAGCATGTCTGGTGATTTGAAAGATGCCGGAAAGAGCCTGCCAATGGGGACTTTTTTTGCAGTGGGAATATCGATTATGGTTTACTTCGGTGCAGCGGTCGTATTCGCCGGGGTAATGCCTGCTGATGTCCTGGCGGGAGACTACGGGGCCATGAAGCGTGTGGCGCTGATAGGGTTTCTGATTGACGTGGGGGTTATTGCGGCCACTCTCTCCTCTGCCATGGCTTCATTTTTAGGCGCACCACGAATTCTGCAGTCTTTAGGGGGTGATCGTATTTTTCCGTTCCTTTTGCCATTTGCAAAAGGGGCAGGTCCTACCGATAACCCGAGACGCGGTGTCCTTCTTTCAACCGGGATTGCCTTTGCAACGATTGCATTAGGGAACCTGAATGTAATTGCGCCGGTGGTGTCCATGTTCTTTCTGATTTCCTATGGGCTTCTCAATTACGCGACGTTTTATGAGGCCCGATCCTCAAGCCCTTCCTTTCGTCCCCGGTTTCGCTGGTTTGACTATCGCCTCAGTCTTCTGGGCTTTCTTGCCTGCCTTGGCGTGATGTTGGCCATCGATTTGACAGCAGGTGCCGTTGCCATTTCAGTTTTGTTCGCTATATACCAGTATCTCAAGCGAACTGCCGGTCCAGCCAGATGGGCTGACAGCAGGCGTTCTTATCATTTGCAGCTGGCGCAGGAGCACCTTCTGGCTGCAGCTAAAGAGCCGCAACATGCCAGGGACTGGCGACCTCAAGTCCTTGCATTTTCCAACCATTCAAAAAGACGCAAGCAGTTATTGAGCTTTGCCTCATGGATCCAAGGCGGTAAGGGCCTCACAACGGCGGTTCAAATTCTTGAAGGAGAAGGGGCAAAAATGCTCAAGCTTCAAGGCGAGGCAGAGGCAGCGCTTCAGAAAGATATCAGCGAACAAAATTTTTCTGCCTTCCCCTTAGTTTTATTTGCATCGGACCTTCAAAGTGGGGTGCAATCGCTTGTCCAGTCCTTCGGGATCGGACCGCTGAAGGGAAACACCATTCTTTTTAACTGGCTAGAACAACTTCACACGGGTGTGCTGGGCTTGAAAGAGGC
>CAZLGC010000085.1:0-1851 GCA_964559275.1 uncultured Candidatus Saccharibacteria bacterium | reverse complement strand
TGCGTAACGCGGTAGCGCCAATTGGCGGAAGAATAATAGGCTGCCCAACGTAGCGTCTTGGGCACACTATCGCTCTTTCCCAGCACATATTTTTTGAATTCTTCAAAACCAACGGGCATATTCAAAAGCCAGGATATCACTGTTTTCTTTGTCAAGGACCCATATATCACTTTTATTTTCTAATCCTTGTATAATGATAAGCAGGAAAATATACAATGCTTAATGTCTCCAATATATCCAAGTCTTATAATGCCCGACATCTGTTCAGCGGTGTCAGTTTTAGTGTTGGCATGAGAGACCGTATTGCTGTTATCGGGCAGAACGGTACGGGCAAGACTACGCTGTTCGAAATTATTTCCGGTAATATAAGCCCGGATTCCGGTGCTATCTCCATGCAGAAGGGCACTACTATCGGCTATTTAAATCAGGATATTAACCCCACATCCGGGCGCAAATTACTGGAGGAAGTCGCCAAATCTTCCGCCAGTATTAATAGCATTGCTCATAAAATCCAGATGCTTCAGGAAGAACTGGCCGATGAAAAAGATGAAGACAATATTGCCGGTCTGCTTCAGGAACTGGGTGAGATGCAACATGCCTTTGAGTCGTACGGCGGTTATAACACCGAACATGAGGCGAGTATTATCCTATCCGGTCTGGGTTTTACCGAATCTGACTTTTCCCGTTCGCTGGCTGAATTCAGCGGCGGCTGGCGTATCCGCGTAGAACTGGCCAAGCTCCTCTTTCTCAAACCCGATCTACTGATTCTAGATGAGCCAACCAACCATCTCGACCTGGAGACCACCAGATGGTTCGAAAATTATCTTAAAACCTATCAGGGGGCGGTTCTGGTTACATCGCATGATCGCGCGTTTCTGAATAATGTGGTCAAAAAAGTAATCGCTATTGAAAATGATGAAGTTATCTTCCATCACGGTAACTATGATAGCTACATCGTAGCCCGGCAGAAAGAACTGGAAGTTAAGAAATCCACCGCCAGGAAACAGGAGCTGAAGTTCAAAAAGGAAATGCGATTCATCGAAAAATTCCGCGCCAAGAACACCAAAGCGACGCAGGTTCAAAGCCGGATAAAAAAATTAGGGAAGATAGAAAAGATAGTTGTTCCGAGGTCAACTAAAAAAATAAAGTTCTCCTTCCCTGAGCCACCACGTAGCGGCAACATTGTCATCACTCTTAAGGACATTACCAAGTCATACGATAACCAGGCTGTCTATACCAACCTGAATCTGGTTTTAAATCGGCGGGATAGGGTAGCACTGGTCGGGCCGAATGGAGCCGGTAAAACCACTCTCCTTAAGATTCTGGCCGGAGCGCTGCCCTTCGAAAAGGGCGAACGTATACTAGGGCATAACGTCTTCACATCATATTTTGCCCAATATTACATCGAACTTCTCAACCCTGAGAGTTCTATCCTTGACGAGCTGTGGCAGATAGCCCCGAACGAAACGGGGCAGAAGCTGAGGGGCCTTTTAGGCGCGTTCTTGTTCAGCGGGGAAGACGTCCTGAAAAAGGTGTCGGTGCTTTCCGGCGGAGAAAAAACCCGCGTGGCGATAGCCAAGATGCTGATAAGGCCGGCCAATTTATTACTCATGGATGAGCCTACCAACCATCTCGATATTCCCTCGCGAGAAATACTAACCGATGCTCTGGAAGCTTACAACGGCACGATCTGCTTTATCACCCATGACAGGACGCTGATACGTGAGGTTGCCAATAAAATCATTGAGATTAGAGATGGTAAAATTCGGATTTTCCTCGGGAATTATGATGATTATCTCTACCAGAAAGAATCAACAGCGGAAGCGGGACCTGAGACCATTCGGCTTAACA
>CAZLGC010000084.1:0-1915 GCA_964559275.1 uncultured Candidatus Saccharibacteria bacterium | reverse complement strand
GAATCAGGAACTTGACTTCGGCTGATAACACCACTTCGGATGGCATCATCCAAATCATGATTAAGATATGCCATAATGTCGGCAATACGGACGACATTTCCCTCAATTGTAAAGGCCCGTTCATTGGGATCATCTGGAATAATTTTTCCATACCCCTTGGAATGCTTCAAAATTCCGTCTCGGACCTCATGTGTGAGATTTAGCCCCTGACCGTTATTTTCCAATACATCAACAACACGCAGGCTCTGTTCTTTATGTGTAAAATCCGGCGAATATATTTCTTTCAGTATGGTCTCACCGCCATGACCAAACGGGGTATGTCCCAAATCATGACCTAAGGCGATGGCTTCAGTTAAATCCTCGTTAAGACGCATAGCGCGTGCTATTGTTCTTGCGATTTCAGACACTTCAAGGGTATGAGTCAGACGGGTTCGGTACTCGTCGCCCAAAGGAGCTAAAAAAACTTGAGTTTTATATTTTAACCGTCTGAAGGCATTGGAATATACAATTCGGTCCCTGTCCACCTGAAAAGCGGTTCGGATGGGACAAGGGGGTTCCTTTTTCATTCGGCCTCGGGATTTGGCACTTAGACATCCAAAGGGTGATATAAAGTCTTTTTCACGTTTTTCAAATTTTTCACGGATATTCATATGATGTCAGTTATTCACAGGAAAAATGAATTGTAAAGCAATATTTGAAACTTTACATCCTGAAAATCTTGTTTTATGTTTTTGTTGGGTAAATGATTGGGAATTTGTTATATGTTTTTTTCGGGTTAGTTCGTGTCCATCCAGAAATGGTAGATTTTGGTTTTCGGCAAGGCCCGAGCGAGTTTTCAACCACAGGCATAGCGCGCTATGTCGAGGATTGAAAACGAGCGAGAACGCCGCCGAGGGCCAAAAGATGCCGTTTATGGATGGACACTAGTTAGCTTAGGGAGGTTTAAGAACGTTGAAAAATACACAAGGACATCATCTCATACTCGGTGAACTGGTTGATTTTATAACCGGCAAAACAATTCAGGATACTCATGATGAAAGATACAGACAGAAACTGGCGCGTATTCTCGTGGAGCACAAAGGATATCTTAAAAAGGAGATCGAACCCGGCCGCGAACTTCTTATAGCCGCGGCAGATAAAAAAGCTGTTATAACAGTTGATTATACCATTAAACTTGCAGGTAAAATCTGTATTATTATAAAATATGGTCCCGGTTCACTGGTAACCCGGCATCGTCCCGCACTGGCGGCTTCGAGACTTGTTGCACCTTATCAGGTACCGGTGGTTGTTATCACAAACGGTGAAGATGCAGACATTCTCGAGGGAGCGACCGGCAAGGTAATTTCAATTGGCCTTGAATCTATACCTGCCAAAGCCGAACTCATTGAAAAGGTAGCCAATATACATTTTGATCCTATCTCAACCAAACAGGCTGAAATGGAATCTAAAATTATTTATGCTTTCGAGGTCGATGGAAGCTGTCTGTGCGATGACAGCATATGCAGATTGTAAAAATTGCTCCTCAAGGAATAATTTTTTTATTAAAACAAAAAAGCTCAGAGAAACAACATGGACTATGAACACTTCATGGGTAAGGCACTGGAACAGGCAAGAAAAGCTCTGTCTGCGGGGGAATTCCCGGTAGGCAGTGTAATTGTATATCAGAACAGGATTTTGGCAACCGGTTTCAGAAAAGGTACATCAGGGGATTTCCCAAATGAAATTGACCATGCTGAAATCATTGTATTAAAGCAACTGATCGATTTGAAAGTAAATACTGACAAAAATAGAGTCTTCCTTTTTACAACTCTAGAACCCTGTATGATGTGCCTGGGTGCAATGATTCTAAGCGGTATCAGCGAAATCGTTTATGCCTATGAAGACATAATGGGGGGAGGCACAAATTGTGATTTGA
>CAZLGC010000083.1:0-1955 GCA_964559275.1 uncultured Candidatus Saccharibacteria bacterium | reverse complement strand
CTTGCCGATCTTTTGGGTTTAAAAGGTTTTAAAGTCGATTTATGGGTATTTGAAAAGGAAGTGAAGGAGCAGATCCAAGATTACAGGGAAAACAAAGTTTTTCTCCCCGGCTTTTCACTTTCAGCCAACATATTTCCTTCCAACGATATTTCCGAAGTTGTATCAAAAAAAGACCTTGTACTGATTGTTGTCCCGTCCCATGTTATGAGGGAGACGGCTCAAAATATTCGTGGACATATTTCAACCGGAACCATTATTGTGTCGGCTTCCAAAGGCATCGAGAACAAAACCCATTTGACCATGTCCGGAGTGCTCAAAGAGACCCTCCCTGAAATCACCGATAATTTTTTTGCAGTCCTTTCAGGCCCGAGTTTTGCACGGGAAGTAGCGAATAAATTTCCCACCGTTATTTCTGTAGGATCAAAAGATCAAAAAATAGCAGGCTATATTCAGCATTTATTTGCAACCCCGTATTTCAGAGTTTATACAAACAATGACATCATCGGTCTTGAGCTGGGAGGTGCTGTAAAAAATGTTATTGCCATAGCCGCCGGGATCATGGATGGTCTTGGGCTGGGTTTAAATACAAGGGCGGCACTGATTACCAGGGGTCTGGCAGAGATGCGTCGGCTGGGATTAAAGCTTGGTGCCGATCCGCGTACGTTTGCCGGGATTGCCGGTATCGGGGACCTGGTGCTCACCTGCACCGGAAATATCAGTAGAAACCATAACGTGGGGAAAAAGATAGGGGGGGGCATGAAGTTAAAAGAGATCCTGTCTGAAATGCGAATGGTTGCGGAAGGAGTCAAAACAGCCAAGTCGGTTTATAACCTGTCACGCAGGCTTGGTGTTGAAATGCCGATTTCCAATGAAGTATACCATATTCTTTATGACGATGTTTCTCCCCGAGAAGCCTTGCACAGGCTGATGACCCGCGATCTTAAACACGAACTCGATATTAACTAAAACCCTAAAGTTGCATAAACAACCTGGCGAATAGGAAATAAGAATTTGATATTATTATATAAATTATGCAATTACCTCTCATTTGGATTCCCAACCCCTAGTGAATTCAAAGGATGGGGTCGATTTGAGGCCATGTTGTTTACCCTTTGGGAAAGCCGGAGCACTCCAGATCCGGCGTTGCCAAGGGTTCGCAGTAGATTTACTACGGCTTTACCCTTGGCGCCTTGGCTCTGAAGCCCTCCGATTTTTGAAACGTTAGGGTAAAGGAGGTCCATATGAACGATCAATCCAGCACACTTAAAGGCAAGGCCTTCAACTTGGAACAATTCGTTGATTATGCAGACGGTTCCGTCGTAAGCAAAACCTTGCTCAAAAAGGAAACTGGCAATATCACCCTGTTTGCGTTCGATAAAGGACAGGGACTTAGTGAACACACGGCACCATTTGACGCAGTCGTCTACATTTTGGACGGCGAGGCTGAAATCACCATTGGCGGCCAACCGCAAAACGTTTCTGCCGGTGAAATGCTGATTATGCCGGCCAATATTGCCCATGCCCTTCATGCAAAAGCACCGTTTAAAATGTTGCTGGTCATGATCCGTGGAGAGTAAAAATATACTGTTCAGGGTCCCAAAAGGCTCTATGAAAAGGAGGACAAGGTCTTTTTCCCTTCGGCCAGAAGCTATTTTTCTGAGCATGAAGATCAGGCCATGCTTAATGAGTTTTGGGAATTCGATAGAAAAATGATCCATGAGAAATATATTTCGCTGATCGAATCATTTGAAAATAAATGAAACAGTATGAATGGTGTTAAAGCTTGAATATAATATTAACAGATTAAAGTCTCAATCAAACTATAATTTGAAGTTGCCTGTCCAATAACCAATGCACAACTGCACAATTTTCTGCTAAATTCATTTCGCGTCCGTTTTGCAGTTCTTTGTTCAAGTAAACGCTCGAACGACAAAACAAATCCGAAAAAAAATATT
>CAZLGC010000082.1:0-1972 GCA_964559275.1 uncultured Candidatus Saccharibacteria bacterium | reverse complement strand
ATCTCAGAAAGCACCGTAAAAAAGTAGTGCGAGATACTACTACGGTTGTTCAACCTGGCCAGAAAGTTGACCAAGAGACCGAAGACCAGGCAGATACTGAATTTGACCCCGGGGAGATTTTGATGTCTTGGCAAGCACCAGAGTTCATTTATTATGAGAAATCGCGACGGTGGTACATAATTGCTGTGCTTATTTTCGCTGCCCTGATAGCCTACGCCATTTATTCCCGCAGTTTCCTGATGGCGATAACATTTGTTGTCGCCGGCGGAATTTTCTATTATTTTGCCCAGAAGAAACCGGCCCAGCTGGATATTGCAATTACTGATGAAGGTATTCAGTATCATGACCGCTTCTTTGGCTACGAAGACATTAATGGTTTTTGGATCACCTACGAACCACCGGATATTAAAATGGTAACTTTTTCGACTAAATATTTGATGATACCGAAGCTGAGCATAATCCTAACCGATCAGGATCCGGTGAAGCTACGCAAAATTTTGATCGAAGAACTCCCTGAAGATAAGCGCCTGCGCGAAGGTGCCATGGAAGATTTTTCCCGCCGTATCAAATTCTAGCATCTATGCACCCATAGCTCAGCTGGATAGAGCGCAGCCTTGCGGAGGCTGAGGTCGCAGGTTCGACTCCTGCTGGGTGCACCAGACCTTCGCCCAGCCGCAAATCAGAGATTTGGAGCTGGGCTACGGCCTGCAAGCGTGGCACAGAATTCCTGCCGGGTGTACTACAAAACTTACCTAAAATCCCAAACGGGATTTTTTTGTGTCAAGATAATTTGACGAGAAAAGACCTATATCTCTATAGAAATTATCTGAAAATTGATAAAATAAAACCACCAAGGAGGTGTATAATGAACGTAACTTCTGACTACGTTCACTCTCCCCGAAAGCTTCTAGAAGAAATAATGGCGGAGATAGAAAAACAAAAGCTGACTCGTTTCCCGCTTTTCATCGATCTCCATTCCATACCTGATTACCACCAACTCAAACGACCTTACGAACCATATTATCGTCTGTGCGAGCTTGTCGTATTCCCTCTCAAAAAGAAATATCGCTGGCGCTGGTTGCAGAAACTACTCGAACGGCCTACTTTCAGCATGGTTCTGGGAATCGCCCCTCTTCGCTACGGACGCCTGATGTACTTCTACTTCGGTCGTTCGGTATCCGCTAAGATCGAAGAGGTGGCCAGGAGAAAAATAGAAGCTTTTGCGGCAGAAAAAAATCTGGAGCTCATTGAAGATGAAGACTGCTGAAAACTCCAGGCCTAAGGGTTGACTACCATCAACCCTTTTGAATTGCGAAAGACTCAACTGGCTGGTAGAATTAAATGTGATGAAACTGACTGACTCAATATCAAACCTTCCCAAAGTCGGCCCCAAAACCGAGGAGTCTTTTAGTAAACTAGGGATAAGAACCACGCGCGACTTACTCTGGCATCTGCCGGTTTCCTACCAGGATTTGACGAAAATAACTAAGATATCAGATCTAAAACCAAATGTCTTTGTCACCATCAAGGCCAACTTGCAGACGATTGCCAACAAGCGCGCCTGGAAAAGACGAATGTCTATCACCGAAGCGTTGGCGGAAGACGGTTCCGGATCAATCCAGATAGTCTGGTTCAACCAGCCCTATCTTGAAAAATCTCTGAAAACTGAACGGGAATATTATTTCACCGGCAAAGTCCAGCTGGGCCAGCGCGGACTGCAGCTGATGAGTCCCGCCTGGGAGCTGGTGAAGACTGAGCAAACGCATGTCGCCCGCATTGTTCCAATTTACGCCCTGAGTGGACGGTTATCATCCAAACTTATTCGCTTCCTGCTCAAGGAAATAATGCCACTCACTGACCGGATCAAGGATTGGTTGCCTCGAGAGATCCGAAATGAATACAAGCTGATAGATTTAGGTGAGGCTATCCGCCAAGTCCATTTTCCTGAAAGCATCACGAAGCAGAAAGAAGC
>CAZLGC010000081.1:0-1999 GCA_964559275.1 uncultured Candidatus Saccharibacteria bacterium | reverse complement strand
ACAGTGAAGACAATGTACTTATAATTGCCGGTATACCAGAAGGCATTCTCGATAATTTCCGTGTAACGAGTGATTACTTCGGAGTTTTGAATGAGGGGGTCATAAGTATAAATCTCGTGGTCATTTGAATAGAGCAGGAGTTCATCAGTTGAATCCTCTTCGTCATTATCCAGGCTCCATTCCATACGGCTGGCATCGACAGCGATACGTTCGGTTTTTTCTGTTTCCGGCAAAATCGTATAAAGATGGCCGGTATCAGTGAGCACCGCTAGCCGCTTGGCTGCGGAGGTTTTAATTTCATAGGAGTCGGTCAGTTCAATATCCTCGGACAGGATCTCTGGGGATGATCCGTCTAATTCCATCCTGCCCAGGGTGGCCTGGGGTTCAGTACGAACCTGATCTTCGCGGGGCCGGATGAAGAAAAGTCCGGCGATATTTGCATCAAAGCCTAGAACCTGGCTAGCCAGTCGCTTTGGTTCCTGCCCGGAATAAGGTGCCATTCGAAATAGTTCCTGGCCGCGCATTGTATAAAGTATTGCGGAATTATCAGGGTGCCAATGGGCTTCTTCAATCTGGTTGATTATGTCATTCAAAATCACTGGTGGTTCTTCTGATGATAACTCACGTGAAAATACAACAAATTGTTTATTATTTTTTTTGTCCTCAATGGTGAGCAGTAGGTGGTTGGAATCTGGTGCGAAAGAAACGTCGGTTATATTCAGTTGAGTGGATTTAAGGCGGGGGACTATGTCGGCGAGAGCCAGCGTTTCCGCCTGTTCGTTTTCAAGAGAGTAAATATTTATGACTGGTTGATCTTGGTTGGCGCCGGCAGCGCACACCCATTGTCGGTCAGGAGAAAAATCCTGCGCCGTTATCTTATCCAGATTTATTAGGTTCTGCGGGGCCGGATCGCTCAGGAAAAGAGTGACATAGCGGGTCCAGGTGACTACTTCCGGAACTACCTCGAGGTTTTTTGACCAGGTATGATAGCCATCTTGGCTGACCTCGGTATGGTATTGGCCGGGAACCAGGTTGGGGAAGCGGTCGTAACCCAGGGCAGTTATATCAAAATTCGCCACCTCGCCGTTGACTCTGGCAGTCGCCGTGGTGGGATCGAAAGATACCATTATCATGCCGACTTGCTCAACCGTTTTATCCGCAAAATCATACCGATAACCGCGGGCATAGAAGATTAGAAGTGGTGCGATTACCAGGAATAGCAAGATTAAGCCGGCGACAATGAAGCGCCTGGTTTTTCTTGATAAGGCCATAATTGTCCTTATTGTAGGGATTTTTTATTAAAAAGTCAACACTTGCCAGCCCCACTGAAAATCGGTATACTCATAACTAGTAGTAAGTTATCTTCGGTTATTTATGACGATGAAACCAACTATTCTCTTTGTTGCCAGGCAGGCTGGTACCCAGTGGCACGATAAAGGACAGGTTATTGGACGCCAGGATGCCGAGTTGTCAATGACTGGCTTATCGCGAGCAGAAAAACTAGCCAAGCTACTTTCCGATCGTAAAATTGATGTAGTTTATGCTTCCCGCTTAGGCCGAGCGGTGGATACGGCCAAAGCGATTGCAAAATATCATAAGCAGCGAGTGATTCCGGAACCACAACTTGACGAAAGGGGCCTGGGAGTATTAGAGGGAAAAAAACGCAAAGAAATTGCGAAGGAGCTGAAGCGTCTCCGAGCGCAGGACGAAGAAATTAGCGAAGGAGAATCTGGTTGGGAATTTAACAAAAGAGTAATTTCTTTTTTGGAAAACTGTCTTCGAACGAATGAGGGGAAAACTGTCCTGATAGTCACTCATGAGGGGCCGATAGAGGTAATCAAGAATTATTTTAAACGTTTGGATACCAGTAAGGGTGATGATGAGGAAGCCAGCTTGGCTGGTTTGTCCGAGTTTGTTGTCAACGACCTGGAACCACTGAAAGTAGAAATCAAAGCTTTAGATAATGTAGACCATTTATCCTAAAAATATGTCTAAATTA
>CAZLGC010000080.1:0-2097 GCA_964559275.1 uncultured Candidatus Saccharibacteria bacterium | reverse complement strand
ACGGTGGCGAAAAGACAAATGCAGGATATTGCTGTCTTTGCCCGGGTCTCGCCTCAGGACAAGCTGCATATAGTTGACTCGTTGCAGCGAGACGGCGAGATTGTGGCCATGACCGGTGACGGAGTTAATGATGCACCTTCTCTTAAGAAGGCTGACATCGGCATCGCGCTCGGGTCCGGAACTGATGTCACCAAGGAGGTAGCAGACATGGTTTTGTTGGATAATGACTTCGAGTCGATTGAGCAGGCCGTCGAGGAGGGGAGGGGAATTATGGAAAACATTAAGAAAGTCATTCTTTATCTTCTGTCTGATACTTTTTCCGAAGTCATTATCATCGGTTTCAGCTTGTTCGTCGGGTTACCGCTGCCTTTGCTGGCCACCCAGATCTTATGGGTTAACTTGGTTGATGACGGCTTACCGGATATGACCCTGGCTTTGGAACCGAAGGAAGACGGCTTGATGGACGAGCCACCGCGCCCGACCAACGAGCCGTTATTGACTAAACCGATGCGCTGGCTGATTGCTGTCATCAGTGTTATGTCAGCAACGGTGCTGCTACTGGTTTTCTGGTGGTATCTGAAAACAGGGCACCCCGTAGAAGAGGCGCGAACCATAGCCTTCACCTTGCTGGGGGTAGACTCGCTTTTGTATGTCTTCAGTGTTCGCTCTTTCCGCCATTCCATATTTAGCACTCACTTCTGGCGCAATAAGTGGTTACTGCTTTCCTGTGCCGTCGGATTCACACTCCAATTACTGGCTATATACCTGCCGTTTTTCCAGAATGTTTTCCAAACCGTGCCGCTACCATTGGTTGATTGGGCTGTTATCTTCGGGGCAGTAGCGGTTATCATTGCGGTAGTGGAAATAGTCAAAACCAGGTTTATTGCCCAGCAACACCATCGGGAAAAAGAATTTCATCGCCGGTTGGCGGAGAACGGCATCGAATAATGTATTGACAAACGTTGATTTTTGGTGTAAAAGGTTAAACAGAACACCCAATATTAAGAGGAGGGTTTTTTAGTGTACGCAATGAGAGAGGTTCGACTTTTACTGGACAACGGCGTGGAAGCCGTCATCGGCCTGGTTGATGTGCAGCATCTTTGCGAGAAGATCTGCCCGCCGCAATGGGTATTGCTGAGATATGCCGATACCGAGTATGCGGAGGATGATCCGTGGATCCTGGTCGGTTCCTTGCCCGAACCCGGTAATGACCATTTGGCCATTTCCAAGAACGGTAGCCCGGAAGGCTACAGCTCGCAGCTGACGCTGGGCAGCCACCCGCTGTTTCTCCATTTCTGGGAGCGCGGTGCTGACAAGGGTTGGTATCGGATGGAGGATGAACTGGTGGTAATCAGCCCTGACGACATCGGCTGGATTCTGGCCAATCGCGTTGTCGGCATGTCGCTGTCTGCGTGATTCTGTTACAGCGTGGAGCTTTGCTCCGCGCTGTTTTCTTTTGCCCAATATGGTCGGTTTTATTAACACGTTTTCCCGTTGACGGAAAGGTAACTTTTAGCTAATAATAATATGAGGCTAAGATTTGAATTAACAGTATGGAATTATACATTTGGCTTTTCATAGGATCATTGGCTGCCGTAGCGGCAGTTTTGGTTTATGCTTTTTTGCTGCACCGCCAGCTGCGGGAGTTCAAGGATCGTTTCAAACAGTTTTTCGGGACCAAAAAGAACCCTCACCTTTCCACGATTGTGATGAAAAATTCAGAGACACTGAAGAAGATGAATACTGATATCCAGCAGTTGTACCAAGCAGCCTCTGATCTGCACGAGATGGCGATACGTAGCACCCAGAAAGTCGGCGTTAATTTCTATAATCCCTACGGCGATACGGGCGGCACATTCAGCTTCTCCATTGCTATGCTTGATTCTGGCGATAACGGAATTGTTGTTTCCAGTCTCCACACCCGGGAAGGCACGCGGGTGTATGCCAAAGAAATTCTGAAGGGCAAATCTAAGCAGCATCTGACCGAGGAAGAGATGGAGGCACTGCGACGAGCTAACCTGGAATAAATTCAATCATAAATCTTAAATTCATTTTGTATGACAGCAATGTTTCAACGTAAAGAAGGAGAGGATTTAT
>CAZLGC010000079.1:0-2178 GCA_964559275.1 uncultured Candidatus Saccharibacteria bacterium | reverse complement strand
TGCCACGATCGGCAGCATCTGGGTGGGATTTAGCTGGTCAAAACGGCCGGTGCTGGAAAGCTTTTCCGAAAGATACTTGGCGTTGTCAACGCAATTCTGCATTATCTTGGCATAGCCTTCGCGGCCCAGGCGCAAGAAATTGTAGTACTGGGCCAGAACCATCGAGCTGCCACGCGAAAAGTTCAGGGTATAGGTAGGCATCTTGCCGCCGAGATAGTTGACAGTGAAAATGATATCTTCCGGAAGATCTTTTTCGTCCCGCCAGACCACCCAGCCGAGCCCCGGATAAGTGAGCCCGTACTTATGACCGGAAACATTTATAGATTTAACTTGTTCGAGACGGAAATCCCATTCCAAATCCGGGTACACAAACGGTGCGACCATTCCCCCACTGGCACCATCCACATGCATAGGAATGTCCCAGCCCTTATCTTTTTTCACCTGTAAAAGATAGTCGTTAATTTCCTTAATCGGATCGGCCTGGCCGGTAAAAGTTGTCCCCAGAATAGCGCCCACACAAATGGTGTTCTCGTCAACCCGCTTGGCCACTTCATCAACACTGATAACATATCCGTCCGGACCCTTTCCTTTTTCCATCGGAATAACACGCATCTCAACATCAAAATAGCGGGCAAACTTGTCCCAGCAAATATGAGCATCGGCACCAAAGATTAAGTTCGGCTTATCAGTTGGTTTACCCTCGGCCTCGCGGCGTTTTTTCCATGTCCACTTGTGCGCTAGAAGACCTAGCATAATAGCTTCGGAAGAGCCTATAGTAGCCGAGCCGACTGACTTGCAGTCTTTGGGAGAATTAAAAAGACGCGCCAGCATATTGACCATCCGCTCATGGATAACTTCCGTCTGCGGATATTCGTCGTGATCAATGAAATTCTTATTCAGGGTTTCCATTATCAACTTCCGCGCTTCCGGCTCCATCCAAGTAGTATTGAAGCTGGCCAGATTCTGGGCCGGGTTGCCATCCAAATTAAGCTCATCATGAACTAATTGATAAGCAGCGTTAGCGGGCATACCCTTGTCTGGAAAATCATACTTGGGAATAGACTGGTCAAAATAGCGAGTACTGTAAGTACTAGCATGACCAGCTGAATCTTCCTGAATTTCTTCGTCTGATAGTTTTTTGTGGAGCATAGTTTTTTTTAATTACTAATTCCTAATAATTTCTAGTTAGTAAATCCCAAGGTCTAAGTATTCACATTAGAAATTAGGTCAATTAGAAATTACATTGGTATTGTAGCATAAAGGCTCGTTTTTGTTGACAAAGCTGATATTTGCTATAGTCTAAGAAGATTCGGAAAGGAGGTGACAATGTCTTTGGAGATTTTTAGAGGAGACCCCTGTGATCCGTATCCGCGGAAGGTTGCCAGCCGTCGCTCAGAGCAGACTGATCCGCCGAGGCGATTCACTTCAACCGAGGAATTCATCGCCTGGGACATGACTGAAGGAATTGATTTCAACGGCGAAAGCGACGCCCAGGAACCACTGTCGGCGGAAGAAATCCAGAAAATTATCGGATACGAATTCTGGTAGCAAGGAGGTATCATGGCTATCGAAATCAAAAGAGAGGAAGGTGTCATCATCATCTCCGGTGACAGCTTCAAAGGCGACGTGCGCCTGGACATTGATCGGCAAGTGGCCATCATCGATATCGAGACCGATGGTCAGCAGATCAACGGCACCGTCACCATCAAAAAAGAGGACCCGTAGTCCTCTGCCCTAGCACTGTCAATCCTGCCCAGCGGGAGCGACGGTGCTTTTCTATTTGCCTAGGCCTCCATTTTTCTAAAAAGAAGGCTAGCAATCAGTACCATCACCGCACTGATAGCGAACAAGACCAGAACATTCATCGCTACCGGCAGCTCCCCTACCCCGATCAAGACACTACGAAGACCATCAACTCCGTATTTCAAGGGATCAGCCCCAGCCAGCACCTGCATCCAACCTGGAACATTTTCGATTGGGAAGAATGCTCCTGACAAGAGGAAAAGCGGCATAATCAAGAAACTCATTATCAAGTTGAACCCCTCCATACTGTTCATCTTGCTGGCGATGATCAGCCCAATTGATACAAAGATAAAAGCCGTAAGCACCATTATCACCATTGCCAACAGAATATTACCGACCGTGATTGCACTGAGCGGAATCGCCCCCATCAGGAGG
>CAZLGC010000078.1:0-2471 GCA_964559275.1 uncultured Candidatus Saccharibacteria bacterium | reverse complement strand
AAGTACATTGTCTTCACTGTCGGCGGCAGAATAAAGATAATTGAGCTGGACGAGCGTGATCATCGCAACTGCGCTGATATCTGGCAAACCGGTGATACCGAGACTATTTCTCAGGATAGCGGTTATTTAGACAGCCAGCAGGAATTTCTTTATTTCACTATCGATACTGAAAAAGACGGTTTCATTCGCAGTTTTCATATCCGGGAATAGCGAAAAACAAAAAACAGGGAACAAACCCTGTTTTTTTATATAGCTAACGTTTGGAGAACTGTGGTGCCCGCCGGGCTCCCTTGAGACCATACTTCTTACGCTCTTTCTTACGGGCGTCTCGGGTCAAGTAACCGGCTGTTTTCAGGGCCGCCCGCTGCTCCGGGTCCATCTTTAGAATCGCCCGAGCAATACCCAAGCGTGATGCATTCGACTGAGCTTGTTTGCCGCCACCCCTGGTCCGGATGTTTATATCAATCTTTTTCTGCATGCCGGTAGCTGCCAACGGCTGTTTTATGTTCTCGCGATGCGCCGGCACGGTGAAATATTTAAGCCAGTCCTTGCCATTGACTTCTATCTTACCCGCGCCTGTTTCCAGCTTGACCCGCGCTACGGAACTCTTGCGGCGTCCCAGGCCAATATAATGCTGCCCCGCCTTGGCGGATGTTTTCTTCTTGGTAGCAGGTTTTTTCTTGGCTTCAGCCATAACTATTTATTAGAATTACTAGTTTCAATAACTAATCTCTTGAGACGCGGCTTGCGCAGCGTGTTGACAGGCAACATTCCACGAACAGCGCGACGGATCATTTCACCGGGATTATCCTGCATAAGCTCAGATGCTTTTTCCGTCTTGATCTTGCCGGGATATCCGGTGGCGCGCTGATAGACCTTATCCGTTTGTTTGCGACCGGTCAGAACTACCTTGTCGGCATTCTGAACTCGGACCGTCACGGGTAAATCCTTTTCGGGAGAATATTCGGGTAAGTGTTTGCCTTGCAGCCAAAATGCACACCGGGTAGCCAATCGACCCAGGGGCACTCCGGCAGCATCGACTGTTTGCTCGGGCAATTTCTGGTTGTCTGATTTATTATCTTTTTTCATACCCATTCAACCTTGACTATATTGGATTTATCCCCGGTCCGTTTACCCATTCTGGTGATCCGCAAATACCCACCGGAACGATCCTGATAACGCTTCTTGTATTTACGCACCAGCGCCAACGGAGCCTTGGAACCGTACAGCTTTGACTGCAGGAGTTTTTTCGCCTGAAACGGAGATTTATTCTTGGCTATTGTAACCAGTCTCTCGGCATAAGCACGCAGAGTCTTCCCCTTGGCTTCAGTAGTAGTGACCGAGCCTTTCATAACCAAATCTGACGCCAAATTCCTAAGCAATGATTTGCGTTGAGCTCGCTTGCGACCAAGTTGTTTCCCGCGAAGACGATGACGCATATGGTAAATCTATAATTATTCTTTCAATTCCAGTCCCTTTTTCTTTAGAAGTTTCTTCACTTCTTTGAGAGCGGTCTCACCGAAACCGGGTAATCCCAGCAAATCCTGCTCGCTGCGAGCAATTATTTCACCCAGTGTCTTCAGCCCAGCACTGTACAGAGCATTGGTTGTCCGGGTAGAAAGCTTCAGATCTTCAACAGCTTCATCGTTTTCGCCGAGTTCTGACTTACTCTCGGTGTCAGCCGGCTTAGGACTTTCCTTTTCTTCTATCTTAATTTCCTTTTTACGCTTTTTAACATCAGTGAAAAGACCAAAATGATCAACCAGGATAGCGGCAGCTTGGTCAACAGCCTCCTTCGGCGTCAGGGTTCCATCCGTGCGGATTTTCATAGTGACCTTATCGTAGTCAGTCATCTGACCGACCCGGATGTTCTCAACCTGGAAGCTAACACTTCTAATCGGAGAATAAATAGCGTCGACAGCTATGGTGCCGATATCCAGTTTTTCCTTATCCCGCTGCTCAACCGGAACATACCCACGCCCAGCCTGAGCGGTTATCTCGACCTCAAGCTCCGCCTTATCATCAGTAAGATTGGCAATCTCGAGCTCAGGAGTACTTATCTCGGCATCGCTGGGAGCTTCAATATCTTTGGCTGTAACCTTGCCCTTGCCTTTCTTTTTCAGAGTCAAGGTAACCGGCTTTTCAGAATGCACCTTGAGTCTGAGTTTCTTCAGATTCAGGATTAACTCGACTACATCTTCTTTGACTCCCGAAATCTGAGAAAATTCATGGTCAGCTCCTTTAATTTTGACTGCGGTCACGGCCGCACCCGGCAAAGATGATAACAAAACTCGACGCAGGGCATTACCAATAGTAGTTCCATAGCCCGGAAATAAGGGCTCAACTACCAAGGTAGCCTCCTTGCTGTCGAGATCGGAAAACTCGACTTTGTCAGGTAAATCAATTGTTTTCACGTGTTTTTTGCTTTGGTGCCGAAGCTGCATAATCTTCGGTCACTCATTACACTAACG
>CAZLGC010000077.1:0-2472 GCA_964559275.1 uncultured Candidatus Saccharibacteria bacterium | reverse complement strand
TGAGTCAATCCGTAAAGCCAGTTTTGGTAATGAATCTTGTTTTGACGGATGCTATCAATTTTTTGGGAAAAATTTTGTACATGCTGCCTAATTTGCTCGGAATATTTTCTTATTCCCAAAAATTTCAAATAATCGGCAAGATTTATGAGGCTAACCCCGGTATTAAGCAGGAAATCATGGTTTTGGAAGAGGTCGGTTAAATCCATTTCACCCAGTTTATCAGCAG
This sequence comes from uncultured Candidatus Saccharibacteria bacterium, assembly GCA_964559275.1. Classification (GTDB taxonomy): domain Bacteria; phylum Patescibacteriota; class CALEFQ01; order CALEFQ01; family CALEFQ01; genus CAZLGC01. Next base: position 2,246 of record CAZLGC010000077.1, on the reverse strand, counting down.
CTCTTTTCTGTTCCTTCGGTAAAATTTTGAATTTCTTCCAATAACAAAGATTAGTTGCCAAACGGTTCAAATAAGTTACCTCCGGGCGGGATTTCAGGTAGCGGAGCCTGACTTTTTGGGCTTTGTTGGAGAGCGGAAACTTTCGCAGCAATTCTGTGGCGATTTGCTCCTGGCGGGCCTTGTCGCCCAGGGCGTCAATTAATGAGGTAACCTCAGGCAAGATTTGCTGGTGGTAGTCAACGAGATACTTGATGAGGAAACTTTCTCCTGTAACGGAAAAAAATCTTCCCGCCAGATGGGATTTTTTGTTGGCCGGTAACTCATCAATTCTTTCCAGGTAAGTCTTTTTTATGCCGGCTGCAATAGTTTTATTAGTTTCTTTACGGCTCACCATTATTAGCTATAATTGTATATAGTATTAATCCTGCAACATATGCGCGAAGGATCTCCACGCTATCTTCACGAAGATCGCCGCAAAATAGAAGGTTATGAGTTTATTGACCGGACTTACGAGCCCGGCACCAGGGAATGGCTCAAGGAGAACATGGAAAAGTCTCTGGGCTATTCTTATCATTTCAACGAGAACTCTCCTCTACTAATTTCGGCGCCGCATGCCCAGGAAGGGATTTCTTATGTAAAGTCACGGGATAAGAACCGGCGAGGCAAATATAAAGTGCCATTCAAGCAGATCGGCAGGGCACGCGTAGAAACACGGCGAGACAAATCCGGCCAGGAGCAAAAAGTCCTCAAGGGCATCATTGGAAAAAAAATCCATCGGGCACCGACCAAAGTTCTTTATTCCGGCCGGGAGATTCTAGGTACGGGGGATCCGTACTCGGGCCAACTGGTTGCCGAAATAGGTATCGCGACCCAATCGGATCTCGGTGAAATGCCCAGCATGATTGTAAGTAGCATGTCCCAGGCTTCAGTTGAGCAGAATATCGGCCACAAGAAGGCCGAGGGTAAATCCTTGACACCGACAGACGCTTACCCGGAAAGTCTCCAGGAATATGTTAGTTCGGAAACAGGTGAACTTAATTTCGGCGAGGCCCTGAAATATATTCAGGAAAAAATAGACGAAACAGACGATACAGAAGAAAAAGAATCTTGGCAAACTTGGCAGCAAGCAATCAGAGACAACTTGGCGATAAAGAAATCCGCTGTAAATCTAGAGTATCTACCCAATGACCTTATCCAAGAGATTTGTAACCTGGACTACAGCTCGGACCCTAAGCAGATTGAGGAAATGTTCCGAAAACGTTTCCGGCCCAGCGACCCAAATTACAAGAAGATAATGGCAACCCTGACGGGCTTAAAGATATTCTTCGGCTTCAACTGGCGTCGACTGGAATCATTACGGGAGTCAAAGGCAGAAAAGGATTTCAGGGTAGATTTGAATATGCATACCGCCTACGACCAAATTGATGACGACAGTGGCGAGCTAATAGATTGTATAATCGGCTCGGTTTATGGCTTGTCAACTAGCGATCCCAGTATGGAGATAGCCCTGGCTCGGCATCTTCAGGAGGCCGGGCTGCGAGTATGCGTTAGCTCGCTGGTTGCCGCGCCCAAAAGCCCTGAATTTGAAGAACCGGCGGCAGCATACAAAAAATGGGCCGAAGAACACGGGGTAGATCCGGGCGAATTTTCAAGTAACGAAAAGTTACGTCGAGGCGTTCTGGCCGGTCTAGATTCTATGGTTTTTGAACACCAGGACCTGGAAACAGCTGGGGTGGAGGATAGTTTCGTAATTCAGGTCGAGCATTCCCGGTCCAGCCTGATGTCAGCGGAGACCAGAGAAAAATTGGTGGCCGCCTACAAGAGTTTTTACGAGAAAATGATCAGCTGAGCCTTATATTTAGGAGAAAAGTTTTTCGATAATTACCGGAGCGACATCAAGCGGGCTTCCTTTGTGCGGAAAGTTGTGCATCGCCATGTCCGGAGAGCCATTGACTTCGATAACTCGATAGTCTGCATCGGAATCACTTATATCATTGGTCATTATATCCACTCCGCCATATCGGAGTCCCAGGGCCGCAAGAGATTTCACAGCGATTTCTTTGAAGTATTCAGAAACTTGATCAGTTACGTTCATACCGATCCCCCCGGTGGCGACGTTAGCGTTGTATCTGAGGACTAGCTCCTGACCGGCGTCCAAGATGTCGGTTTTTTTGTATCCGGCATTGTCGATATTTCTGGTAATCTCATCATCCATTACTATCCCGTCCTCGCCTTTTCTGAAATCA
>CAZLGC010000076.1:0-2501 GCA_964559275.1 uncultured Candidatus Saccharibacteria bacterium | reverse complement strand
GACGCCAGCCATTCGTATGCCTGATGGATTGACATTAAAACGTACCGGAGATCCAATTCTTCATGGGAAATAAGTATGGTGTCCCCGGATTACCCAAAACGTCAACAGAAAGCTCGGTATTTCCGTCAGATCCCGAACCTGTGTGGCAGCCACTGAATGAGCTTGCCCCTTTGGGGCGAGTGAATGAAGTGGATGGAAAAGGACGGGAAAACCTGATTTTTCTCCGTAACGTCCGGCCCAAAATAACGTCTTTATTACAGAAGGCAGACGTCTTTTGCCTGGCGGCGAAGGCATTAAAATGCTAAAATATTGACGTTCAAATCGTTCTTTGAAGGGAGAATATTATGACCAAGCGGAAAATTATCCTGACGCTGACCTTGGGTTGTTTGATGGCGCTGCTTGCGGTTCAGGCGCCTTCCCAGACTAGTAAAACAAGGACATCAATACGGCTCGATCATGAACGTCTGAAGAACATGGCCAAAGAGGAAAGGGAAAAGGAAATCCAAAAGTGGCAAGAGGAGCGGCACCTGGAGTTTGAGCGTATGCGGAACATGAACGAGCGGGACAGGGAAAGGTATCGTGAGAAATTACGCGAGCAGCGACAATTGGAAGTCCAAAGAAGCCAGCGAGAACACAGGAAAAAGGCTGCCGAGCGCAGGAGAGAAATGGCTCCGATACGTGAGCAGCGCAGGATCCAAAGGGAACAGAAAAAACAGGAGTTCGAGAAGGAAATAGAAGAGGCCGGCGGTATCAGGTTGTTAGACGCGAAATACGCACTTCGTGTTTCGGAAGATCAATGGAAGCTGATTAGACCAAAACTGGAAAAAGTGGTCCATCTGTGGGATCAGTCACACTCTACAGTGGGATATTCCGTTTCCGGCAGTTCAACCGACAGCCGGGCAGAGTCCATCGTGCCGAGACTTAAGTGGCACAGACCCTGGGAGGACATGCCCCGCAATGAGCTGACTGAGGCGCAGAGACTTGCCAGGCACCTTCGCATCCTTCTGGAAAAGGAGGATACGACGCCGCAAGTGTTTAGACGCAAGATAGCCGCCCTGCGGGAGGCAAGGAAAAGAGAAGCGGAAATCAAAAAACAGTTGGCCGAGGCACGCCGGGAGCTGCGCGAAAACTTGACGACTCGTCAGGAGGCGATATTGGTATTGCTCCGATGGTTTTAATTGGTCTCGAAATGAACCGTGTAATAGATGTTAACCAAAGTAATATGAGCGGTCTTTCTCGATGTAATGAAGGGAGCTTATAATGGTAAAACAAACTATGATTGTTTTTTTAATAGCATGTTTAACGTTAGCAGCTATTGGAGGCACACCAAAGCCTCCGGTATTCAAACCTCCAAACCTACCTGACCCAAGAAGTTTACGGGGCCTCATTGATGATGAAAAGAAAGAAGCGCTGAGAAAATACTTTGATGATTACTTCCTGCAGAGACGAATCTCGAGCTATGAGTATTTATCGGCAATGGCAAGGGAAGCAATGAAAAATGAACTTCGAGTGAACGAAGGCCAATGGAGAATAATCGAACCAAAATATAAGAGACAGATCAAGCTCATGTGGAACTCGTGGGCGCGCGCAAGCCACAAAGTCGGAAAGGATTTTAGTTGGATAAAGCCGACCGAGGATATGCCAGGGAGGCCGCGACCTAAAACAGCCGCTGAGTTGACCGAGACTGAAAGAAATGTAGAGAAGTTAATAGATCTTCTACGTCGGGAAGATAGCAATGATGAAGAATTGCGAAAGGAAATAGATGCTCTGCAGCAAGCACGAGAAAAAGCACGAAAAGAATGGCCCAAAGCCAAACGAGAGTTGGCTGCAACTCTGACGACACCCCGCCAGGAAGCGGTATTTTTACTGTTGGGCTATATCGACTGATCCTCTGGTGAGGCGAGCGACCAACATGTAGGATGGCTAACTCGTTGCCCATGCTGATTCGTAGGACGTAGGGCGCTGTATATGCAAAAATACGTTTATCGGTTTTCTGCTGCCAGCAGTTCTATCGGTAGGAATTTGGCGGGTTGAATTAAAGGTGTCCGGTACAATTTTTGGTGGAGGGTGTTGATAGCAGTCGGTTTGGGGCTACATAAATATTGACTGCTGAAGTTTGTGACGCGGCCATCGGCTGGAATTTCGTCGTCAGAAGTTTCGTGTTTAGGACCCTCGGGAGGTTTTGTTTGTCTTCTGAGGGTTTCTTTCTGTGAAAGCTCATGGTCGAGCCGCAGTACGTAGTTGATGAAAAATACGTTCTATTCACTGACAGACGACGACAAATCGCTGAAATGTAAGAAATTAAAAAGAGAATGCATGACAAAGCGTGCGCCAAGTTAAGCTGGTGCGATTCAGCAGGTTTCAATCCTGCCCGGCCAAAGTTAGCCGACCGGCCGGAATGAAGGTATGCGTATCATGAGGTGACAATTGGTGCGAAGCCATATTGACAGCGGATGGTCAGCCGCAACGAAAAGTGAAGGTTGTCAGCCCCGAAATTTGCT
>CAZLGC010000075.1:0-2517 GCA_964559275.1 uncultured Candidatus Saccharibacteria bacterium | reverse complement strand
TAGGGACAGTCAGCTATTAATGGTCCCCGAAATAGGTGACTGTCCCTGGTATTCCACATGAAGGAATGTGCTTGATATAAGACTTCGGTATTTTTGAAAGGAAGCGTAACCTATGAAAAAAACATATTATTTAATTTCAATACTCGTTTTATTTACATTCACCCGACTTTTTGCAGATTACACATATTTTAATTACAGCGTTACTGCAGATAACAACCTTTACCAGGTCGGTGATGAGGTAAACTGGGAAGTCCACGCATACATAGAGGGTGAATCCAGAGGAATAAGAAGTTTTGATGTAAACCTTTATGAATCCAGAAACGAATTTATGGAAGCCCCTGAAACAGCAAGAGTTGGTGCTGGTTCATTTGGGTTCGTCGACAATTTCATACCGCTCAACTCAAGTTATTTTCATTTTCAGAACTTCTTTGAGGTAACCGGGAGTGGCGATGGCGGAATTGGTGGTGTTTTTGGTCTTGGTGTTCGACAATACATCGACCAAACGAGCCCGGCTTTCCTCAAGGCCCTTGACAAAACTGGCGGAAAGCTCTGTGATGGGAGCTATACGGTTGCGAGGACAGGGTTTCATACTTTAGCCCCACTTCATAATTATGGCTCTATTTGGATCGATGAAAATGGAAATTATGATGATATTGATGTTAGTAGTAGAACTCCATTCGGATTCTACGTCACAGAAACCGAAAATCCAGATCTTGGTGATACTGATATTTCGGTTTTAAATGTTATTTCTGAAAGCTACGATGATATTGGTTGTGATGAGTCCAATGACTTTTGTGATGAGGCTGATGTGAATATGGACGGAGAGGTGAATGATCTTGATGTATCTGATCTTTTCTATGAGGGTGGTTCAAATATCACTGTTGAAGACGATAGCTTTGTTTATCAAGATATTATAGCTGCTGAAGAAGAGGAAGCTGAAGATGAACTAATGCTAAAATCTTATCACACACTTGGAGCCCCAGCCTCTGGGAGCGTTTCATTTTCGGCTCTTACAAATAATGCTGCCAACTTCTCAAATTTAGGTAGAAAAATACTATTTTCCGCTAATGATGGAGTTAATGGTGATGAGCTCTGGACTGTAGCAGGAAATGTAATAAATTCATATGATCTTAATGAAGGAGAGTTTTCATCTTCTCCTAGACTTTTAACCAAACATGCTAAATCAGTCTATTTTCTAGCTAAAGACACTGATAATAACTGGTTTCTATATGAGTTTAATAGAGACTTAACGGAACCAGTTAAAATTACTGAAAACCCACTTTATACCGGAGAGACCACTGAATTTCTATCCCTTGCCTCCTTTGCCGGCACACTCTATTATACGGTTGTGGCCCGCGATAACAGGCAGTTGTGGCGGCTGGACGGTCCCACCAAAACGCCCACTCGGATTGCTGAAATCGGCGAACCTGTAGTCGCACCCCATCACCTGACCGCAGCGGGTGAGTATCTGTACTTTGTGGTGTACGATCATCTATCCGGTTATAGCCTCCAGCGTTCGGACGGCGAGAACACCGAATCTATCCGGGCTTTCGGCTGGAACCGGCCGGGCAGCCTGACAGCGGCAGGTGAGAATCTCTTCTTTGCCACCCAGGACGGCCTGTGGACCAGTAACGGCACGACCGAAGGCACGGTCCAGGTTGCCACGATCAAGGTCGAGGCCGATCCCATGCGTCCGTTGTGCGTGTGGAACGGAGCCGTATACTTTGCCGCCTACGATCCCGATACCGGCATTGAACTGTGGACCAGCAACGGCACAGCCGAGGGTACCCACATAGTTAAGGATATCACCCCGGGGCCGGAATCGTCCCTGATCCCCAACCTCCAGGCCCTGCCCAACGGCGTGCTCTTCAGCACCACCACGGCGCCGGATCAGGCGTGCCTGTGGCACACGGATGGCACAGAACAAGGCACTACATGCCTGGCGGACTTTTCCACCGGCGACGCAAGCCCCATGCGTTTGCACCAATTCCGGCGCTTCATGGGCCGCAACCTGTACTTCCTGGCCAATGATCGGTTATTCCGCTACCAGGGTGTCACCTGTGAGCTTGCCGAACTGACAGACGCCAACGGCAATCCGCCCCCGGCCGATATTCTCTATATCACCCCGGCCAGCGACAAGCTGGTAATCATCACGGACAAAGACCCGGCAGGTCGGGGCTTGTGGCTATACGGATCGGAGTATTGACCGCCCACCAGTTGAATCAAAGAAAACCAGCCCTGCCCAATTACTTGTTCGATTATTTTTTCCGCAAAGCTGGGTCCGAGGCAACTTCGATAACCATTGAGTTATTTTCCCTTTACCCCGGTCGCGTGTCGATTGTACAATGACTTACGTCTCGATGCTCGCGAGAATTGGGCATCGAGGAACCATGTTCTAAAATCCAAAAACGAGGTTCTGCTATGAGGAATGAGAAGATCAATCGTCGTATGTTCTTGGGGAGAGTTTTGGGGTCAGAGTACCAGGAGTAAATCAATAGAAAAATAAAATAAATTTTG
>CAZLGC010000074.1:0-2527 GCA_964559275.1 uncultured Candidatus Saccharibacteria bacterium | reverse complement strand
GCGCCGACTGGGCAACGCGATTTCAATATGTTGTAATGGCTTGTCTGGGTGCTGCACTGGTTTCCTTTTTCGTCGGAGGAGTGCCTAAATGGGACGGTGTGACGTTTACCCAGAATTGGGCGGCACCCGCAGGTGGACCTGGTTTTTGGTTCCTTTTTGCCATCTTTTTTCCTGCCGTCACCGGTTTCACCCAGGGCGTCAGTATGTCGGGTGATTTGAAAGATGCCGGAAAGAGCCTCCCAATGGGAACTTTTTTTGCAGTGGGAATATCGCTTATCGTTTACTTTGGTGTGGCGATCGTATTCGCTGGGGCTATGCCTGCTGATATCCTGGCGGGAGACTACGGGGCCATGAAGCGCGTGGCGCTGATTGGGCTTCTGATTGACGTTGGTGTTATTGCCGCCACGCTCTCCTCTGCCATGGCTTCATTCTTAGGCGCACCACGGATTCTGCAGTCTTTAGCCGGTGATCGTATTTTTCCGTTCCTTTTGCCATTCGCAAAAGGCGCAGGTCCCACCGGTAACCCGCGACGAGGCGTCCTACTTTCAGCAGGGATTGCCTTCACAACGATTGCATTAGGGAACCTGAATGTAATTGCGCCAGTGGTGTCCATGTTCTTTCTGATTTCCTATGGGCTTCTCAATTATGCGACGTTTTACGAAGCCCGATCCTCAAGCCCTTCCTTTCGTCCTCGGTTTCGCTGGTTTGACTATCGCCTCAGTCTTCTGGGCTTTCTTGCTTGCCTCGGAGTGATGTTGGCCATCGATTTGACAGCGGGTGCTGTTGCCATTTCAGTTTTGTTCGCTATATACCAGTATCTCAAGCGAACTGCCGGCCCTGCAAGATGGGCCGACAGCCGCCGTTCTTATCACCTACAGCTCGTGCGAGAGCACCTTCTATCTGCAGCCAAAGAGCCGCAACATCCCAGGGACTGGCGCCCGCAAGTGCTTGCATTTTCCAATCATTCAAAAAGGCGTAAACAGTTATTGCGCTTCGCCGAATGGATTCAGGGAGGCAGCGGCCTAACAACGGTGGTCCAGGTACTTGAAGGAGAAGGGCCAAAAATGCTAAAGCTTCAGGTTGCGGCAGAGGCAGAGCTTGAAAAAGATATCAGTGAACAAAATTTTTCCGCTTTCCCCTTAGTTATGTTTGCATCTAACCTTCAAATCGGAGTCCAATCTCTTGTCCAGTCGTTTGGGATAGGGCCTCTAAAGGCAAACACAATACTTTTCAACTGGCTCGAACAGCTACACCCCGGTGTGTTGGGCTTAAAAGAGTCGAGTTATACCCGAAGTCTCTGGACAGCGTTTCGGCTTGGATGTAACATCGTCGTGTTGGATGCGAGTGAGGAGGAATGGAATAGGGTGAAATCGGTTCCTTCCGAAGAGCGCCGTATCGACGTCTGGTGGTGGGATGACCCAACGAGTGATTTAATGCTCCTTCTTGCATATCTCATCACACGTAATGATGGTTGGGAGGACGCGAAGTTAAGGGTCCTCGCGACCCCCTATGAAAAGAAATCGGAAAAGAGCACCGAAGAACTTCGAAAGATACTTGAAGAGGTGCGAATTTCTGCAGAACCGGAGGTGGTACCAAAAGCCACGGCCGAATCAATCATGAAATATTCTGCAGATGCAACCCTGGTATTCCTCCCGTTTCGACTGAAACGCAATCAACTGACAGATGCCTTTGGGAATCCGGTCGAGGAACTCCTTCCCCATTTACCCATGACGGCAATGGTATTGGCTGCTGAGGACATCGACTTAGATGCGGAACCTGAGGAGGGAAAGCCTGCAGAGGTTGCATCAGCCCTTGACGCACTCACAGACGCTGAGAAGAAAGCCCGGGATTCAAAGAAGGAAGCGGCTGAGGCACTTGAAGCGGCAGAAAAGGCTGAAAACAAGGTGAGTGAAATGATAGCAGACGCACGTCCCGGCGCTGACAGAGAAACCATGACCCGTATTGAAAAGGCAACGGAAACAGCTGAACGAGCCAAGAATCAAGCAGACAAAGCAAAGCGAAAAGCCGCAAAGACCCAGGCAAAGGCGGAGGATACCGCACGTCAAGTAGAGATACTTGGAGTCAAGCCTCCCGAAGAAAAGGATTCGCATGAGGAATCATCAACGGTGACAAAGGTAGAATAAAATGCGGTAAAGAAGGAATGAAAATGAATATGATTGCTATAAGTTATACCCTCCTCGGTACCAGTTGAATCATGATACCTGATTGTGTACCCAACGTTGCATAAATATTTGATCCAAAAAGGCTTTGATCGTTCGATATCGGGCCATCAAGAAACGATTGCCCATTTTCAAGATCTCAACGTATGTGAAATACGCTTTCGTCCTCGAAAATGCTCAATCCCGCCTTTGGCGGGACTGACCCAACCTTGCAACGTTGGGGTGTATTTATGTGGAGGATTTTAAAAAAAAATGGATACCGATGGGTTAAGACCTATGGCCTTCAGAATAAAATTTACATCAATAACGGAAAGGAGGGCAGATCATGAATTTAAAAAAGAATCAAT
>CAZLGC010000073.1:0-2566 GCA_964559275.1 uncultured Candidatus Saccharibacteria bacterium | reverse complement strand
ACACTAACGTGAATATAATTCAACTATTAGTTGCATATCGGCAGACAGATCAATATCAGTTTTAGTCGGCAGTGATACAATCTTAGCCTCCAACTTTTTCGGATCAAGCGATAGCCAGTCAGGCAGATTTTTATTCGTTAATGACTTCTTCAGGTTGCTGAAATATTTATTACCTTGCTTGGAATCCCGAACCCTGATAACATCTCCAGCCTTGACACTGTATGAAGGGACATTGACTTTCTTTCCGTTAACCTCAAAAGCGGTATGGGAAACCAGTTGTCGCGCACTTCTCCGGGAAGGAGCAAAGCCCAGACGGTGAACTACATTATCCAGACGTCTTTCCAGCAGAAAAAGTAAGTTATCACCGGTTACTCCTGATTGACGCGCAGATTCTTCATAGTAACGAGCAAATTGTCGTTCCCGAATCCCGTAGAGACGCTTAACCTTCTGCTTCGCGCGCAGCTGACGACCATATTCAGTCATCCGACCGCCTTTTTCACCATGCATTCCAGGCGGATATGCCTTTTTGATCATGGCACATTTGGGCGAAGCACAACGCTCCCCCTTAAGGTGGAGCTTTTCGCCTTCGCGGCGGCAAATCTTACATTTTGCGTTTGAATTATCTGACATCTGGTATTGGATTTATTAGACTCTCCGCGGCTTTTTAGGGCGGCAGCCATTATGAGGAATCGGCGTTACATCTTTAATTGACATCACCTGCATACCGTTTGCCTGCAAGGCCCTGACAGCTGCTTCCCGACCAGCTCCAATCCCACTGAGGAAAACATCGACTTCTTGCAGACCATATTTACGGACTCGCTCAATAGTATTGTTGGCAACCAAGGTAGCTGCGTAGGGAGTAGATTTCTTGGCCCCTTTGAAACCCAGGCGACCAGCGCTACCCCAGGCCAAAACATTGCCGCTCAGATCAGTAAAGGTGACAATGGTGTTGTTATAGCTGGACTGGATATGGGCCTGCCCACGTAATATCTTGCGAACCTCTTTTGACTTCCCCTTCTTGGCAGTATACGAAGATTTCTGATCCGGAGCTGCCTCCTTTTTCTCAGGCTTTGTTTTCTCCGGCTTCGTTTCAGAATCTACCGAAGTTTCCTGAACAGGCTTTTTTTTGTCCTCAGGTGTTGCCATAAATATTAGGTCTTTTGAGCAGGCGGACGACGGCCACTACCGACCGAGCGATCGCGCTTGTTACCACGGGTAGTACGAGAATTACGCCTGGTGCGCTGTCCTCGGCCAGGCAGATTGCGAACATGTCGGGTTCCGCGATAGGAATTAACTTCCTTGAGTCTTTTTATATTCAAAGCTTTGTCTCGTCTCAGCTCGCCCTCAACCTTGTATTTTTTTTCGATTATATCTCTAAGCTTGTTCTCATCTGCAGCGCTAAGGTCATCAGTAGAAGTATTACCGTCGACACCTGCTGCTTTTAGTATTTTCTGGCTCAAAGAACGACCAATACCGTGGATATAGGTCAGTGCGATTTCAATTCTTTTGTGCTGCGGCAAATTTACGCCGGCGATACGTGCCATATAATGTTATCCCTGCCTCTGTTTATGACGTGGGTTTTTGCAGATAACCCTAACTACGCCCTTGCGACGAACGACTTTGCATTGATCACACCGCTTTTTTACAGAAGCTCGAACTTTCATGATTATTTATCTCGGTAAATTATTCGGCCTTTAGAAAGATCATAAGGAGTCATTTCAACCAGCACTTTATCTCCAGGCAGAAGCCGAATGAAATTCATCCGCATCCTTCCGGAAACATGGCCAAGAATCTCGTGACCATTCTTGAGACGAACCCGGAAATTGGCGTTAGGCAAATTCTCAATAACCGTGCCTTCAATTTCAATCACGTCTTTCTTGTCCTTTTTTGCCGGACGAGCCTGCTTTTTTGCTGGTTTATAACCTCTTTTTGCCATAAGACTACACAAAAACGTACACTACCCAAAGGGGAGTGATTTGTCAACACCCCAATTTACTGAATCTCCCTGCTAAAGGGCCAAAACTAGGTAAATCTTGCTTTTTTCAAGTAATCTAATCCTAGCAGAAACTTCTTTTTTTGGCAAGCCTTAATTAAGGGAAATATCAACAAAGATCCGTTTCGTATTGGTGGGCGCAGATTTCACCCAAAATGGCCAAAAATCAACTGTCACCGATTCTACCGAGTCCTTTTTGGATAACTCTGCTTCGATCTCGCCAGCGCTCAAACCGGCCATTTCCTCCTTGACTACCTCGCGATCAAGAGAGCGAGCAAATGATTTGCTGGCGTGATAGAAAACATCTAGCTTACCGTTATCTATATCTTCATTTGCAAGGTCGTAACTGATACTGGTTTCGCTCCCCCCGAGTAAAAACTTGTCCTCCGGCAAAACTTCATGGATATCGTCCTCGGCCACAGCCAGCATGTCATCCTCGTCAAAAGCCAGGAAAGTTAATTTGAGCTTCAGAGCCAGCTTGAACTTTTCGGCCTCTTCACCTTTAGCCGGGGAGGGTTGATATTCCAGAACCTCGACTTTTGATCCCTCCGGAACGACAATTAGATTTTCGTC
>CAZLGC010000072.1:0-2674 GCA_964559275.1 uncultured Candidatus Saccharibacteria bacterium | reverse complement strand
ATACTATAATCAAGTAAGATATTTTCCTTTTTACCTTGTCCATAAGCTATTTCGCTGGTATAATTAGATTATCACAATTATATCACATCTTAGACTATGAGTAAAGTTATTTTCAAAACGACCCTTTTCGTAACTATTTTTGTGATTTCTTTCGCCCTTGCCCAAAATGTGTCTTGGGCTGAAGAAGCAACTCCTATAGAAGAAAATACCGGCGAAGGTGATCCTGTCCTGGAAATAGAAGGGCTGACGCCAATGGAAGGTCTAGGTAACATTCCGGTTGTTCCCAGCGAAGATCTAGTCGGAGCCAGCACCGAAAAAACTATGTGGCAGAAAACTTATCCTATTCTAATCGACATCGCCATCGGTGTCGGCGCGGCGTTGATATTTTTGGCGATCTGGTGGCTGGTGAAGCTGAAGAAAAAGGAAAATAGAAAATCGAAAGTGGGCGCAGCTCCGAAGCCGAAAAAGAACAAAGAAATTTAATCTAAATCAGGCTTATCAAACTCTGTTTTCAACTGCAAGTCAGTTGTATTTTTATTGGCGGTGTATTCCTTGCCGTCCGATAACTCGTACTTGAGCTCGTAATCATCTCCCAGAGGATCGCCGCGATATTCGTAAGGCTCATTAGTAACCGGGCTGACCGGGATCTCCGGCAAGTAATTGGGAACCAGGAGCGTCAGCTCCGGCGGAAAGCTCCCTTTCACCTGAGCATAAGACATCAGGGCCGAACGAATATCGGTTATTTCTGATAAGACCTCCTGGTCCTGCTGACGGGTGTTATCAAGATAAGAAGCCGAACCCGAATCCTGGCGCAAATACGTCGGCTCTTCACCGCACCCGGCCGCCAGCAACAAGGTAGCCAGGACAACTGCCAGTACCGGTAGTCGCCACCAACCTATTCGTTTGGCTGAATCTCGCGCCATATCCAAATACTATCTTCTTGGTCCGGGAAAGCCGGGCCCAAAATGACTAAATATGCTTCTTCCCCGTGCCCGACAGCGTAAACTAGCCACTCGCTGCCGTCCGCACCGGGAGTTTTTTGAATGAAGGAAAATTGGTCTTTGGGAAAGAAGCCGTATTCTTCCTTTTCCGCAATCAGGACCTGCTCCGGATCCACCCGCCAGCGCTCCTCGCCGTTATTGACTTTCTCTTGAAGTGCCTCCAGCTCTGCTTGGTCCGATTCAATCTGTCCCAAAGTTATATCACCCTCTTCTACCGCAATAGCATCTTCGGTGTCTGCTTCCGAATCTTCCGGCTGGTAAGCTACAATTTGGTCTTCGTGCTCTGTTACCTCCAGCTTCTCATCTTCAGTCCTGTCTGGCTCTTCCGATCTGGAGTCTTCTTCCTTCGGCGGATAGAAAACCTGGCAGCCGGACAGCCCAAAAACCAGGGCTAATGCTATCAGACCAAAGATTATTTTTTTAGAAGTAGGAATACATTTCTTCATAAGTGTCTAGATAAGCATCATAGAGGACTGCCATGCCGTCACCGGAATCAGCCACGAAGGCAACTACGTATTCATAATCTCCGTCACCGTCCCAGTCATTAGTGGTAACATAGGCAAACGGCGGTACAAAAGTGGTTTCGTAATCCATCATGTAGACTCCGAACGCCGCGTCCCAGTCGAGGATGAAGGCATGGTACATGTCATTGGACGGCGAGTAACCGACCGCCATAACCTCTTCCGAGCCGTCAAAATCACTATCGAAAGGTAGCCAGTCATAGATATATTCGTCTGAGTAGACAAAATAGGGCGAGTAGTCAAACACGGCCGGATCATAGGAACCGGTGTAGGACGAACCGCAATCTTCATCTATATAACCGTCGCAGTCATTATCAATCCCGTCATCGCACCACTCGGTTTCGCCCGGGCTAACGGTCATATCATAATCATCGCAGTCTCCCTGTGCCGGTGAGTAGCCGTCACGGTCGTGATCCAGAGTTGATTCGTCCGGAGTCGGGGTCGGAGCCGCCGTGGTGGTCGGAGCCGGCGTGGCAGTCGGCTGTGATTTCTGCGTGGAGCGAACCCCGGACTGATCCTGAGTTTGCTCAGTTGGTTGGGTAACCGCTACCGGGCGGTTGGCCCACCAGATGAAGAAACCAGCCGCCGCTGCTCCGGCGATGGCGATTATCACGATTATAATTATCAAAGTTTGCTTGGACATACCCCCACCAGGTGGTGTCGGGCCGGGCGGCGGTACTGGCGCCGGCTGAGGCGGTGGCGGCGGTGGCGCCGCCGGCGGAGTTTGGTATTGATTTGGTTGATTCATACTATTTTATCAATAATGAATAAATTTCAAAGCCGATGGCAAGCAGGTATACCCCGATAATAATGACGACCATAGGAACAGGCACTTTGATTTTGAACTCCGGCTCTTTTTGACCCAGCTTCTTGGCTCGCCGGTACATGAAAATTGTTATAATGGCGCCGAGACCACCGGTGATGCTACCGACAAAGCTGATTGCGCCCACAAAACCAGTGATATTCATCAGAAACAGTATTAGCGGTACCCCCAACACCATCAATAGCGCCCACAGACGATGAATCTTAAAATCATACTCAAACATTTCCCGCATTACCAAGCCAGTGGTAAGAAAGGATGTGCCCATAGCTATTATGCCAAAAATTCCCATTAAAAACGAAACATAATACGGCAAATGCTGGCTGATGGTA
>CAZLGC010000071.1:0-2823 GCA_964559275.1 uncultured Candidatus Saccharibacteria bacterium | reverse complement strand
ATATCTTTTTGGGGTCGCAGTTGTATTTTTCTATCAGATCCTGTTTGGTGTTTTCAGAAACAACCAGGAGACGCCAGGCCTGGCGCACAGCCAACTTGGTAGAAAAGCGCAAGTATGAACGAGCCAAAGCATTGTAAGCCTCAGGAAAATACTCGAATTCTAGGCCATGAATAGTGACTATAGTCCGGCGCGAATGGAAAACCGGCATAGCGCTAGCCGGGACCCAGAGAACATCGGGGGGATTGCGGAACAACTCCCACGCCAGACGGACCTGTGTCCATAAACGAAAAAAAGGCAACACCCTGACCTCAAAATTTGGTGGCAACCTTTTCATAAGCTCCGCAGGAAGTTCTCTATCCGAATAGAGCCGATATTGGTTTTGACTGTCTTGAGCCGCCAACTCCTTTATCAGCTGATATGAATATTCCTCCACACCAGTCCGTTGGGAGCGAGCTGCTCGAGAAGCGTCAATTCCGATCAACATTTTGGACTATTTAGCGGACAACACGCTTCTTTTGTAAGATTCTAGATTATCCAAGGCCACACCAGTTCCGCGCGCGACATTAAGCAGCGGATTGTCAGCAACGTAACAAGGCACCCCTGTCACCTTGGTAATAAGTTTATCCAGATTCTTTAGGAGGGCGCCTCCCCCGGAAAGAACCATCCCTTTGTCCATCACGTCAGCCGCCAGTTCGGGTGGTGTTTCCTGAAGAACATTTTTAACAACCATGATAATCTCCTTAAGCTCATCCGAGACCGCCTCGGTCACTTCTTCAGAATTAACGGTTATATTTTTGGGCAAACCTGCGACCATGTCGCGACCGCGAATATCAAGAGTCTCCAAAGGCTCATCGCTGTCATCTGCCGGCGGCAAGGCGTTGCCAATCTGTATTTTTATATCCTCGGCAGTTTGGTCACCTACTGCCAAACCATGCTTTTTGCGAATGTATTCGGCGATGGCCCGGTCAACTTTATTGCCGGCAACCCGAGCTGAATCAGCCGCAACAATACCTCCCAGAGAAATTATGGCCACCTCGGTAGTGCCACCACCGATATCAATAATCATATTGCCGGAAGCGTCCGCAATCGGTATGCCGGCTCCAATAGCCGCGGCCACCGGCTCCTTGATGATGTAGGTTGCTTTAGCACCGGCCTGGCGGGCGGCGTCTTCCACGGCCCTTCTTTCGGTAGAAGTAATGCCGGCCGGCACGGCAATCATGACTTCCGGGCGAAAAAATCGCATTCCACCCGCCGCCTTGGAAATGAAATAGCGCAGCATCGCCTCGGTGACCCGATAATCGGCAATCACCCCGTCACGTAGCGGCCGTGAAGCCACAATAGTCTCAGGAGTGCGTCCCAGCATATCCTTGGCCTCCGAACCCACGGCAACGACTTTGTTATCATCTAGAGTTACTGCCACCACTGTCGGCTCATTCAAAACAATGCCCTTTTTAGGGACATGGACCAGCGTGTTGGAAGTGCCGAGATCGATACCAATTTTCTTGGAAAACATGTTCATCTAGTCAGTATGTGAGCAAAAATTGATTTTGTCAACCCCTTACTCACGGTCAATTTTGGCACCCAAAGCACGCAAACGTTCAACTATATTTTCATAACCACGATCTATTTGCTCGGCGTTATCTATCTCGGTACGACCATCGGCCATGAGCGCAGCGATGATAAGGGTGGCTCCGGCCCGCAGGTCGACACTAGTAGTCTTACCACCATACAGAGAATTTGGTCCAGTCACAACTGCCCGGTGCGGGTCCGCCACAATCGCATTAGCACCCATCTTGACTAGTTCCGGGACGTAGTTCTGTATTCGTCCTTCATACATTGTGTCCATGACCAAGGTGGTTCCTTCCGCCTGGGTCACCAAGGCTACTGTCGGCGGTAAAATATCAGCGGCAAAGCCCGGAGCCGGACGACACTCCACTTTGCGTACAGCCGTTAAACGACTAGGCTTGATGACACAAGTATCATCCTTGATTTCCATTTTTACTCCCAGCTTGCGGAAAATTTCAAGCTCAAGGCGAATATCTTCCGGACGGAAATTTTTGATAACAATCTCACCCCGGGTAGCTGCTCCCAGGCAAACGAACGTCCCCATTTCAATATAGTCGGGAATGACTTCAAAATTAGCCGGCTGAAGTTTATCGACGCCCGCAATCGCCAGGTCATGGGTTCCGACACCCTTGATTTTGGCCCCCATTTTTTGCAGGTATTCGCAAAGGGCTATGATATGAGGTTCTTGAGCGGCTGTATGAATTATTGTTTCACCTTCAGCTGTAACCGCTGCCAGCACGGCGTTTTCGGTGGCCGTAACGCTGAATTCATCTAGCGTGAATTCCTTGCCTTGCAGGCGTTCTTTCTTGGTAACCATAAATTTACCGTTCTCTTTGGTCACCTTTGCTCCCAGAGCTTCCAAGGCATCAATGTGAGTTCCAACCGGACGAGCTCCAATTTTGCAACCACCCGGCTTGGGAATTTCCACCTTATCAAACCGAGCAATTAGAGCACCCATCATCAAAATAGACATCCGCATCTTGGCAACCAAATTCATGTCAATTTTGGCGGGATCCAGATCTTTGGTGTCAATCATCACTTCCGCGCCGTTTTTTTCAACCTTGGCACCCATGCTTTCCAGGATTTCTAAAAGCCCCTGGACATCGGTTATCTCGGGGACATTAGTTAGTACACAGGGCCCGGCAGCCAGAATAGTTGCCGGAATCAAACTAGCGGTAGCGTTCTTGGAACCTGCCACCGCAATTTCCCCCCTCAATTTTTCTCCGGACGTAACACCATCTATAACTAATTTAGACA
>CAZLGC010000070.1:0-2891 GCA_964559275.1 uncultured Candidatus Saccharibacteria bacterium | reverse complement strand
ATAAGCTATTTTACAAATATTGTCAAAGCCTCAAATTGGTGTTAAGCTACAATAAAATCGGTATTAATATATGCGTAAAAAGAGGCTTTTGACCATCCTAATTTACCTAGCAATTCCCCTTTCTTTGGGGCTATTTATAATTCTGCAGAATATGCCCTTAGATGGTACTATCACCCAAAAACTTAATTTTAGCAGCTGGGTTAGCCCCAGGATTATTTCCAATATCTACCCCGGCGACCGAACTGATAACGTCAGATTAGTAGCTGGTACCAAGGTCCTGCCCATCACCAATGACAACGCTTATTTCGACATAACATTTCCGCCTATTTCCTACGATCAACTGGCACTAACGTTAAGCTTTTCTCGGCCAGAAAATGTGCCAGAAGTAAGACTAGGCATCCCCCGCGGCCCGGAACAATATGAAAACGTCCTCCTCTCTCATGAATATCTTGATGGCCTTGAGTGGGAGAAAATCGAAGAAGGGTCACTGGTTCTCTGGCAGAAAGAAAAACAGTACGACTCAATAGACGATTTCCTAGCTAACCCGCCCCAGGACAAATTAACTGCTGTACATCCTACCGCCCCGACGCCACAACTTTTTATATCCGACTATGTGCCCAATGACCAGACCAGAACCCTCCCGGCCGGACTAGAGGGTCCGCACGGGCTTTTCACCTACATAAAAGGGCAAAGTCTTCGTTTTGCTTTTACCAAAACCGGTTCGGCGGAAAAGTCTGGCAGTGAACGAGCCCGGGTACTTAATTTCAGCGGCGAGGAAATTGAAAAACTAGATATATCGAAGCCAGGTGATTATGATTTTGACATTGCTGGCCTGGCAGATGGTTTGTACCGGATTGAGATTTTATTGGAACCAGCCAATTCCATTGCAAATATCACTACCAACCTCGATAAACTGGTTGCCAAAAACATACTGTGGTTGAACCAGGCAACGAACGAACAATCGCCGATTGACATTGTTTTTGCCGGCAACAACCTTACCGTGACCGCCCCTGAAAACAACGGGCTTCAGGAAATAACTGTATCTGATCGCCAAATAAACATTGACGAGATTAATCGTCCCGAAGTGTTATCAAATTATTTCCCGGAAATAGAATACCTAGAAACCGTCGAAATTGAACTCATCAAAACCCCTGCCCGTTTTGAGGGAAAAGGCTTTTTCGCCTGGGATGAAAATATGTTCTTTAGTCCCCTGCCTGACTATACCTTTCAGCTGTCTCCCGGAACAACTCCGGAAAAATTTGCCGAAGCAGATTTTGTAATTGCAAAGTACAATACCGACCTAAGAATTGACGGCATCGAAGCTGAAGCTATCGTAGAGATGCCAATCAATGCCTTGTATAAAGATAACGGGGTCTCACCCTTCGTAATTTCCACACCCGGCCTAGCCCGCGATTGCGAGGAGATTCTCCTGTTGGATCTGGAAGCAACACTGAGTCGTCCGCCGCTGTCTTGGGCTGAAATCAAGAAGATAATTTCCAAAATCATTTGAACCAAAACCTATGAAAATGAAAATTGTAACTACAATCCTGGCTACCAGCGTTATTATCTTAGGATTAGTATTGTACTGTGGTGATACAAAAGCAGATACCCCAGGTGATTATATACCTTCCCTGATAACCGCTGCCGGGCCCGGGGGCAGTCCACACATTCGCGCTTTCAGCGGTGAAGGCGATGCCGAAACAGAACCCGACAAGCTCTTTGCTTACGCCACCACCTTTCGCCAGGGCGCCCACGTGGCCACCGGCGACATCGATAATGACGACTTTGATGAAATCATTACGGCTCCGCGCGCCGGCGGCGGTCCCCAAATCAGAGCTTTCGAAAAGAACGGCACCAATCGGTCGATTGATATCTGGCCTTTTTCAGCCAATTCCAGAACTGGAATAAACGTAGCGGCCGGAGATGTTGACGGAGACGGCAAGGCTGAAATCGGCGTGGTTCCAGAAGGCGATGACCAGGCTCATATCAAGATATATCGATATAACACCGCCCGGGAAGTTGTCGGGGAATGGACTGCCTTTGGTCCGGTCGAGTGCGGTGCCAGCATTGATATGGCCGACATCGATGCGGATGGAAAGGCTGAAATAATTGTTGGCGCTGGTTATGGCGGTGGGCCGCAGGTACAAATTTACGAGAGTAACGGCGAACTAAAACATCAGTTTTTTGCTTTTGACCCCGGTTACAAGGGTGGGATTGACGTTGCCGCCGGCGATCTGAACGGAAATGGATCGGTTGATGAAGTTGTCGTTACCAAGCAAACCGGAACAGCTGATCTTAAGATAATCAAACTTGATTCTGAATATACTACCCTGGGCAGCTGGCGTGCTTACGGCAATTACCCAGTTGGCGCTTTTGTAGATATTCATGACATAAACAGCGACGGGCGCGAGGAAATCATTACCGGTGCCGGTCCTGGTGGCGGCCCTCAGGTTATGGTATACAACAACGATGGAGATGAGCTGTTGCAGTTTTTTTCCTACAACACCAGCTTTCGCGGCGGAACGGATGTCGCTGGTGGCACCTTCACGTTTGAGCTCGAAGTCCCCGAGTATCTGGTTGGGGCTGGCGACATATCACTTTGCACCAATGACAATGATGCCGCTACCGCCGAACTACTCGGCGATATAGAGGGTACAGTTTTTACTGCCGGTGATAATGTTCAGAATCATGGCACCTGGGCAGAATTTGTGAATTGCTACAACCCCACCTGGGGACAATATAAGGACAGAACTTATCCCTGTCCGGGTAACCACGATTACTATACTGCTAATGCTGCTCCCTACTTTCAGTACTTTGGCTCCCGGGCCGGTGAAATTGGTGAGGGGTATTATAGTTACGACCTCGGAAATTGGCATATTGTTTCCTTGAAT
>CAZLGC010000069.1:0-2996 GCA_964559275.1 uncultured Candidatus Saccharibacteria bacterium | reverse complement strand
GCTGACGCGTCTGAGCGCGGCCGATATTCAGAGTGAAGTTAGTAAAACCCAGGGCGCCGTTAAACAGGCTTGCGGCACCGCACCGAATGTACTGCGCCCGCCTTACGGAGCAGTAGACGATACCGTGAAACAAAATGTCGATCTGCCTATTATCATGTGGTCGGTTGATCCAGATGACTGGAAAGATCGCGACAAAGACACTGTCATCCAACGCGTGGTTAGCAAAACCCAGCCCGGTGATATTGTGCTGATGCATGACATCTACGAGTCAACGGCGGATGCTGTCCCGGAAATAATTGATCAATTGTCCGCCAAAGGATACTGTTTTCAGACGGTCAGTGATTTACTGAGTTTACCAAGTGACACCTCTCAGGATGCGGGGCAGGTTTATTCTAAACAGTAAGTTCTGTCTATTATTCATGGAAAAGGAAAAATTTACACCGCCGGAGGCTAGAGAAAAGGAGATTGATGAATGGGATGTACCCATAGATTCTAATTTGGAAGAAGAAATGTTGGACAAATTTTGCGAACGGGAACTAAACACTGAGGAAGATTTTACAGCAGCAGTAACCGAAGTTTATGATGAGATATGCGGCGAGCACGGAAGAAAAGAATTCATGGGAATCGTATTGCCGCAAATAAAAAAATTTATCGGAGTAATTATCGCAGCGCAGGTATGAGAGCTTTGGAGATAATTGACAAGGCAGCTGATCATCGCCCCGAAGAAATAGCAGATTATCTGAAACAGGCTATTTCTAAAGAGGAAATTGAATTTAGCGAAATTTCTCCCGAAGAGCACCTGCGCGAAGTGGTCGACGCCTTTAACGAGACAGTTCTAGAGATGGCTGATTTCTGTGGACGTGATTACCAGGGTATTATCGGTGGCGTCATTTATGGCAGTTACGGCAAGCGTGTCCCTAATTACGAGAGTGATCTGGATATTGTTTTTGTTTCAAAATCTGATGAAGGCGACCTTTATGTGGCTGATCAGGAAAAATTTGTTAGATATCTTCCGGATTTCCGGGAAAAATTACAAAAGAAGACAGGCACCGCTGTTGATATCTGGCATGGTTCGTATACCTTAGATGATCTGGAAAGACATATAATTGGAGAAAATCAACCGGCGATATTCGAAGGTTATGAGGTTGCCAGTCCTTATCCGGAGGTGAAAAAGCAAATAGAAGCTAAGATGGCGGAAATAAAAAAACGCCAAATTGAAAGCGGCCAGCTAACATCGGATTGAATCCTAGTCAGCTGACCGCCAGTAGGCCTGTGCTCTAGAGAGCAGGCTGGTCTTCGGGGGGAACCAGATCTCGCTTGAGACGGGAGAGTTTCTCCCAGTCCTCGGGCATGGTTTCGCCCGGATACTCTTCCGGTGGACACTTGCGTCCTTGCTCATCGACGCCATCATCACGCCCAGGATCACCATAGTCAGCGAGTAGTTGCTGCCATTCCTCCGGATTGATCTGATCGTTCTCATCCATGTCGTCGATGAGAACCTGCTCGGCATCCTCATCTTCTCGCCGCCGAAGTTCCTCAGCAGCAAATGCCGTAGCATCCTGATCAGCCTGTTTCCACCACTCGCGATCAAGTTGCTCGGCCGCGGTGAGATCCCAGACGGGTCGTCCTCGCTCCAGGCAGTACCGGTAGTGCGGGCAGACAGTCTGCCCGGGCTTGACGTCATCGTCGAATGCGCAGAGAACGCCATTTGGGCACTGCGTTACCTCGAGAAAAGGCATCTGAAAAACCCTCCGTTTGGTTGATAAATTCTCTTTAAACTATCATATAATAGATGTTTTGTCAATATTAGTAGTTTAATTAGCTAGGTTCTTAAGTATGAAAACAGCAATAATCTACAAAACCAAAACCGGTTCCACTAAAAAGTATGCTGACTGGTTGGCCGCGGCAATCGACGCCAAAGTGATGCCTTTTGACCAGGCGGCAGAAGCTGACCTGTCTAGCTTCGAGCGTTTGATTGTTTCTTCCGGAACATACGCCGGGCGTATGCCTTTAACCAAGTTTCTGAAAGAAAATTGGGAAAAATTGGAAGATAAGAAGATTGTAATTTTGGCTGTCGGGGCTGCGCCCGAAGATAACTGGTGGAGTCATATTTCCTACCGGCTTATTCCTGCTAAAATCAGAAAAAGTTCAACCTATCGGAAGTTGCCCGGCGATATCGGCAAGAGTATAAAGGAAGAGGCTGCCAAAAAATATTTAGAACGGGTGGTAAGAGATCTGGGAATTTCATAATGGTAAAGTCTGCAAAATTAATTCGCTGGGTCGCTCGCATCTGGAGCCTCGTTAGCCTAGCCTTCGTTCTGATCTTCCTAATTGGATATTCTGTCTCTCCGACAGAGCGTTTGCCACAGGGGGTCGAATGGCTGATCATGGGATTTTTCCCGATTGGCGTGGTCGTCTTCATGTTGCTTGCCTGGAAATGGGAGAAGTGGGGCGGGATTCTAGCTATCATTTGTTTTGTCACTTTTTATATTGCGATATACATCCAAAAAGGAATCATTGTGCGCGGACCCTTTGTCTTTCTGGTGGCTGCGCCCGGATTCCTATTCCTAATCAGTTGGCTATTAGGTAATAAGTCAAAGGCTTATGAAAAAAGTGAATCTGAAAGAGTATCAAAAGATATGTAAAGGCACAGCCAAGAAATTCAGAACACCGGATCGAGAGATTACGACGTGGGGTCTGGGGATTGCCGGCGAAGCGGGTGATGTCGCCAGCTGTATTAAAAAGACATTCGCTCATGATAATGACCAACGGGAGGGTATTCGAGAGAACCTCGGCGACACTCTGTGGTATATGGCGATGATCTGTAACTTTTTCGGTTGGGATTTGGAAGATGTAATGAAAGAGAACCTGATGAAATTGTCATCGAGATACCCGAAGGGCTTTACGATTAGGTCAGCTAGACGGAATGGTGGTAAGATAGACTGGAACGAAAGTAAATAGCTGTTAAAATCCAAGCGAAAAATATGTCTGAATAC
>CAZLGC010000068.1:0-3147 GCA_964559275.1 uncultured Candidatus Saccharibacteria bacterium | reverse complement strand
CGTCGATGACATCTGTTTCCTGTCCAGCCAAGCTTTCAGTGATTAAAACCACCGATTCAACGATTACGGTAGTGTCTTCTTTCGTAAGCTGGGCGCGGAAAGTGCCATCCTCCATCACACCTAATTCCGCTACGACTTTTTTAGCCTCATTATCAATACCGGTCAGAATTCCTGATATAGCTATTTCCCCTTTCTCCCCGCTTTCCAGGCCAGGAAGTTTCCAGATATTGTTCGAATCAGCCGGCGAAGGTTCGGCCCCACGATATTCGAATCCCTCTGGATAAGAAAGCCGGACATACCAACCGGTCTCTTCCTCACCACCCAGATTCTCATAACGGACATTGTATTCAATTTCATTGCCGCTAGCTGTATTTTGAGGAGCGTCAATTGTCAGGGAAACGTTGCCAGCGGCGATAACGGTGCTATTCTCGGCTTCGACCGCAAATTCCGAACTAAGTCCAGCCGGTTGGAAACGCATAACCCCTTTGACAACCTTGAGTTCGGAGGCGGTACCGGTAAGGGTGCCTGAGATCTCTAGGTCCTGGGAATGATTCTCTTCAATATCCCCGATTTCCCAGACATTAGCTCCCTCGTTTTTCTCCATTGACGAAGATGTATAAGTGAAGCCTTCCGGGAAAAGCAATTCCAATTCGACATTATTGAGGCCTACTGCTTCTTTGTTTATGGCATTGATACGATAAGTTATCTCTGAGCCGTCCGGTACAGAATCGGGACACTCAATTTCCAGGAAAACCCGCTCTCCGGAATAACTACCCCCGCCACTACCCAAAACCAATACCAAAACCAATATAAGAATCGCCGCGGCTACGCCACCGATGATAAAAAGCATTTTCTTGTTCTTAAGAAGCTTTTTGTACCAGGGCTCTTTGATCTGCTGTTGCAGCGGATCTTCAAAATGCTCGGCGCCATACTCTTCCGGAGCATCGTCAAATTCGTATCTTTGGTTGTCGATTTTTTTCGGGGTCATAGGTTTTATTTTGAACTATTTCTATTCTAAAATTTATCTGGTAATTACCATCCCCCGCTGGCACCACCGCCGCCAGAGCCACCGCCGCCACCAGAGAATCCACCGCCGCTAAAACCGCCACCGCCACCAGAGCCACCAATCCACCAGGAGGAACTGCCGCGGCCTTTTTTATAAACCCACTTTCCTTTCTTCGGGTCCCAGACCCGCTGACGCCGCCTGGAGATATTGCCGATAATTACGAACACGGTAATAAAAACACCAAAAATGAGCCAACCGATAAGTTCTCCCATATCATCAGACCCTTCGCTGTACTCCTCAGCGACGTATTCACCTTTAGTTGCCGCGATGATGGCATCAACACCGGCCACCACGCCGCCACTATAGTCATCAGCCTTGAAGTAAGGCGCAATGTCATTGCGAATGATTGAACCGGCGGTAGCATCGGTGAGAGCTCCCTCTAGTCCGTAACCAACTTCTATGCCGATATCCTGCTCCTCCATGGCAATGACCAAGAGTACCCCGTTGTCACGATCTTCCTTACCCAGCTCCCATTTTTCAAAAAGTTCGTTGCGGTAAGTGTCGATATCAATTCCCTCCATATTGGGAACAATGGCTACTACAATCTCATTAGTAGTTTCGTTGTCGTATTGTTCTAGTTTTTGTTCCAATTCAGCCGCGGTAGCGGGATCTAACACATCAGCATAGTCATTCACCCGGCCCTGGAGTTCCGGATATTGAGCTGAAGCTGAAAACGGAGCCAAACCAGCCAGCAATAACAAACCACCTATAACCAAAACCCCAACTAGTCCTAGTTTTTTCCTAGATTCAATCATTTATTTTGTTTAGGTCGCAGTCTACTCGACGTCTATCGGCTGAATGTCAAATTCAACTTCCGGCGGTTGATCCGATCCCTCTTCGGCTTCGAACCATTCCTCATCAACAAATCCGAACCAGCCCGCGAAGATGTTGTTGGGCCAAACCCGAATGTACTTATTGTAGACATTCACGAAGTCATTGTAGCGTTTGCGCTCGACCGCGATTCGGTTTTCGGTACCTTCCAGCTGGTCCTGCAATTCGAGAAAGTTCTCGTTGCTTTTCAGCTCTGGATAATCTTCAGCAACTAATAGCAGGCGACTGATAGCATTATCAAGTTCGCCGGCGGTTTCGATCTCAGCCGCGCGGTCTCCGGCCGATACCGCGTCCGCCCACTGACTTCGGAGCGCAGTTACCTCGGTAAAGACAGTTAATTCCTGCTTGGCCGCACCTTTGACCGTTTCCACCAAATTCGGAATCAGATCTGCCCGGCGCTGGTATTGATTTTCCACTTGCGCCCAACCGTTGGTGACGTCTGCCTGCTTAGTAACCATGGAGTTGTAGACTCCGATGATCCAGACAACAATGATGATGACGATGACGGCAATAACAATGCCGACAATTGCTCCTTTACTCATAAATTTTTGGAATTACAAATTTATTACTCTAGATCCTTTAGCTTATCTAAATCTAGCTTACTACCTTGCGTCTCGATATACTCCTTAGTCGCTTGGAAAAGGTCTACCCCTTCTGCCTCAGCCACCCGGATCAAATCTATCAGCACGGCCGCCATTTCCGCATCGGGCTTGGCCTTTGATTTTTTGACACGAAGCTTCTGGGAAAGACTGCCAACGGAAGCACTAAGACCCAGCCCCAGTTCCGGCAAAGTGTCTTTACCTTTAAGACCTTTTTCTTTGCGCACCAGCTTCAGGTATTCCGCCAACGCACTGATGGAATCATTGTCGGAAAAACGCAGCGCCAGCTGGGAGCGGGAACTTACCCCAGGGACATCCGACAGTACCACCCAAGATCGCTTATCATGCTTGTCCAGGGACAACGGATTTGCCAAAGGCTCCGGATTTTTGATCTCAATCAAGCTGGCATATTTAGCATTCTTTTTGCTCTGCCAGAAACTGTCCGGCACCTGCAGCTCATGGCCATGACGTTTCTTGATTTCGGCTATCTTTTTGGTGTTTAGTTTTTCCCGGAAATCAACCGATCCAACCGTAAATTTCCCTTTTACCTTGCCACCCGATTCTTTCATGAAAACAACGTCACCTGTTTTTACCTTTTTGTAAGGAGTAAATCTAAACTTAGAAAAGCGTGATTCCAGCGTTTTTTTATTA
>CAZLGC010000067.1:0-3255 GCA_964559275.1 uncultured Candidatus Saccharibacteria bacterium | reverse complement strand
ATTGCTCATTTCTGCATTGGAAACTGAATTTTGCTTAATATAGATTTATGGATGGGCACTAATTAGGCCGGCAGTTGCTTATTTTTCTTTTTGTCAATCCTGGTTTTTCCATAACTGTAATAACTATAGTATTTATAGTAGGACTGATATCCGAATCGTTTGTTGAGGTTAACCTTATTAATAATGCATCCTAAAATTCTTCCCTGGGAGTTGATTACGCTCTTTTTAAAATGAAGTAAAGCGTCGCGGGTGGTTTCACCCATGCTGCTGACCAGCACGACGCCGCCCAGATGCCGCGAAATAACCAGGGAATCGGCAAAACCCAGATAAGGGGGGCCGTCTACAATTACGCGATCAAAGCGCAGGGTCAGGTTTTGTATGAGCATGGCAAAACGCTCCGAAGCCAGCAATTCAACCGGGTTTGGCGGAATCGGTCCCGCCGGTATAAAACATACATTGGATATACCGTTTTTGCAAACCAAGCCTTTGCTGCTCATCCCTGCCAGGAATTTCGAAAGACCGGGACTCAAATCATTATCAGGGCATTGGAAAAACTTGTGAAGTTTGGGTTTGCGCATGTCCGCATCCACCAGGATCACCCTTTCTCCGGCTCCGGCAAAAGCCAGGGCAAGATTGGCCGCCATGGTTGTTTTGCCTTCCGAAGGCTTGGTGCTTGTCAACACAAAACTTCCGGCCTGGGAAGCAGTTCCGGAGAGCTGAATCGACATTTTGGTGCTCCGCATGGCTTCGGACAGGGGGGCCCGGGGATCTTTTACAAACGTATGTTCAACCGGAAATTCGTCGGTTTTGGACAGGGGAACCACCCCGAGGATAGGAATATGAAACCGGTCGGAAATCTCGTCGGGATTGGTAATGATATCGGTAAAATATTCCAAGAAAAAGGCGAGACCTAAGCCGCCCATCACACCGACCACAAGGGCCAGAAGCAGGTTTAACTTCACTTTGGGTTTGAATGGTTTAATCGGCAACATGGCTTGGTCTACAATATTAATATTGCTCGACGACACCCCTACCATGGACTCAATCTCTTTGGTACGCTCCAGTAGGCTTTGGTAGATCCCTTTATTGGTCTCCACTTCCCGGGCCATAATCTTGTACTGGGTCGCCCGTTCATTCAGATCAATGGCCATTTTTTTCTGATGCTCTACACGGGCTCTCATAGTTTCCACTTTTTGCACACCAGCCTTGTATTGATTTGCGATGGCCAAAAATACTTTCTGTTCCTCGACATTGATTCGATCGGCAATACTGTCCATCTTTGTCTTTAAAGCCTTGACCGCCGGATAATCATCGTGAAAGGTAACACTTAAGTCTTCATATTCGGATCGCAACCGGGCATATTCAGCTTTTAAGCCTGAAATTACCTGGTTTTCCATCACCTGTGGCAAACTGGAGGGTCCGTCCAACATGGCCTGTTTGTAGACAGATTCCTTACCGATTAACTCGGCTTCAGCCATGGCCAGGGCTGAATTCAGTTCCTCGAATTGTCGATAAATGCTGTTGAGTTTGGCATCCAGGGAAACAATACCCGCTTGTTTGCCAAACCGGTTTAAATCCTCTTCCGCTTTTTCCAGACTGATCTTGGTCCGGTCGATCTGCTTCATTAGAAACTCGCGGGCCAGTTGAGAGGCTTCGAGTTTTTTCTCCATGTTCCAGTGGAC
The DNA here is from genome assembly GCA_964559275.1 of uncultured Candidatus Saccharibacteria bacterium. GTDB lineage: Bacteria > Patescibacteriota > CALEFQ01 > CALEFQ01 > CALEFQ01 > CAZLGC01. The sequence continues at coordinate 1,573 of CAZLGC010000067.1, read as the reverse complement.
AAATTCTTCTACAAAAGCATTGGCTATGCTTTGTGATAATTGCCGGTCCGGAGACATGAAAGAAATGCCGATAAGCATGGAGTTTCTCTTGGGGGAAACTTCGAGATTGTCTTCAACAAAGTTAAGCAAAGCCTGCTGTTTCAATTCCTCTTCGGAAATTAAAGACGAATTCCTTTCCTTGTCTTTGTTACTGGATATTAAAGTGCTTAAAAGGTTTTTAACGGATGCCTTTATTCGTGAGATAATACCGGATTTTCCGTTACCATACAGGTTCTCCATAATAATCGGATGGCTGGCCAGTTCCAGCCTTTCAATCACCCGGCAGATAAGAGCCTTGTTCTGCAACAAGTCCACCTGGGTCTGATAAAACTCCTGGGCACGCAATTCCGTGGCAACCACCTCCTCGAACTTCGTCACCTTCTGGTTCTGTGGCATTACTTCAATAAAGGTGGATGCCTTATAAATTTTCGGAGATGCCAGGGTTAAGATAAGGGTGGTGATAAAGGTCAGCGCCAAAAAACTGATGATGGTCCATTTGCGACGGAAAATAACATCCAGGTAATCGCGCAGGTGAACCTCTTCGGTGTCCCACTCGGAAGCCGTGTGTCGGAATTCGGTGGTGGGGAGATTTTCATTACCTGCCCCGCCGTTATTGACTTCCGAAATTTTTCTTAATTTGATGATTTCATCAGACATGTTACACCTAAGTTATATTTACTAAAATTAAAGAGTTTTGTCTATGATTATTTAGGGTTATACCCAAAATCTGCAATTGTCTATTTGGCCGCAGCTTCAAGGCGCAGGGTGTGCTGCCGTAGTAAACTACTGCAAACGCCCTGCAACACAGAAGATGCGGTCAAAGGGGCAATCCCGAAGGGTACAAATTTTAAAAATTGCTTTTATTTTCATACTCAGTAATATGATTTACCACAAAACATAAATTCTATATGCTAACAGTATAATATAAATATATATATATTTAAACCTTTTAAAATTTGTATGCAGGTTTTAGGTTATGGCTTTTCCAGCCTAAAATCATCCAGCCATAAGATGCCTGAAATTTTGTTGTCAAACCGACGGCTAGGCTCCCTGCGCAAGCGCACAACCACGGCATGACAGTTTTCGGGAACCGTAAACTCCACGCTCTGCTCCTGCCAGTCGTGGGAACCGAGCATCATGGAACCCTTGACATAAAAGCCCTGGCAATCATACCCGCATATATCTATAAACGGTCCCCGGTCTGTTGTAATATTTTTGCTGCGCCAGCAATAGGTCAGCCGGTAAAGGCACAGTGAATCCACCGGCACGATCTGCGACAAATGGCCAAATGAGATATTTTCCTTTCCTTCAAATCTGATCTTCAGGCTATGGGTCCCGGAAAAAGCCCCGGACATGGACCGCCGTATTGCCCACTTGCCTTTACGATTTGCGGTATACCGCCAGTCAAATCCTAAGCCCGTAATTTCATCCTCAAACCCGGGATTGCTCAGTCCCTGAATGTCGTTTTGGGATCTCCGGATCTGAGCCGCCAGGGAAACGTGTTTTTTGCCCACCAGAAAATGTATATATTTCA
>CAZLGC010000066.1:0-3286 GCA_964559275.1 uncultured Candidatus Saccharibacteria bacterium | reverse complement strand
GACAAATCGTATTTGACAGCATTATATATCTTACTAAAAAGCTCAAGTTAGAGCTTTTTTCGTTTGTGATAATGCTAGATCACGTTCATATATTGGTTGGTTGCCAAGCTGCAAAAGATATATCTGTCTTGCTACAGAGGATGAAATCCTATACATCTCATAAGATCAAGGGGATGTGTAAGATTGATACACCTGTTTGGCGGCTGGGAACATATGATCGTGTAGTACGTAATGACAGAGAATTGATCGAGTTTGAAAACTATATAATTTATAATCCGGTTAAAGCCGGGTACGTTGACGAACCAGAAAAATGGGAGCATTTATATGTTGCTAAATAGCATCCGGCGAGGACGCTGGATTATACCAGTTGCGTTTTACTGTTTTTTTGCTACAATAAAGCTCAGTTATGCCAAAACTCCCCAAAAAATACGACATCAGTGCCCGCGAAGAGCATTGGCAAAAGTTCTGGGAAGAGAGCGGGGTTTTTAAGTTTGATCCAAAAGCCGCGGGCGAGATCTACTCTGTCGATACACCGCCGCCGACAGTCTCCGGACAGCTGCATGTGGGTCATGCTTCCAGCTATACCCAGGGGGATATGGTCGTGCGCTACCGACGGATGCGGGGTGACAATGTTTTCTATCCTTTCGGGACTGATGATAACGGTTTGCCGACCCAGAGGTTAGTAGAAAAAGAAAAGAAAGTCCGGGCAATTGATTTGGGTCGGGATGAGTTTGTGAAACTGGTGTTGGAAACACTGAAAAAGGAATTACGTCCTTCTTATATTGCCGAGTTTAAGCGAGCCGGATTGAGCTCTGACTTCACTTTGTCTTACACTACGATTGACGAACGCTCCCGGCGCCTGAGCCAGTGGTCTTTTTTGGAACTGCACAACCAAAATCGTGTTTACCAGCAGGATGCGCCGACGATGTGGTGCCGCAATTGCCGGACGGCTATCTCGCAGGTAGAGCTAGAAGACGAAGAGCTGGAGTCAACCTTTAATGATATTGTCTTTAGGGTTGGCGATCAGAATTTGATCATTGCGACTACTCGCCCCGAGCTGCTGCCGGCTTGTGTAGCAGTTTTCTATCATCCTGACGATAAGCGCTATCAAAAACTTGAGGGCAAAAAGGCCAAAGTTCCTGTTTTCGACTTTGAAGTGCCGATCATGGCGGATGAGCGAGTTGATATGGAGAAGGGAACCGGCATTGTAATGAACTGTACTTTTGGCGATCAGATGGATATGGAATGGCAGAAGGCTTACAAGCTGCCCATCAAAGAAGCGATTGGCCCGGATGGGAAAATGACGAAGATCACCGGCGAATACAAAGGTATGTCGATTCCGGATGCCCGCGACAAAATTATTGCTGACATGAAAACAGCCGGCCTACTGAAAAATCAGAAAAAGATCAAACACACTGTCAATGTTCACGAACGCTGTGGCACTGAAATTGAGTTTTTGAAATCAAAGCAGTGGTTTATCAAATACTTGGATCTGAAAGACAAGATGTTGGAGTGGGGAGACGAGTTGAATTGGATTCCAGGATACATGAAGAATCGGTATGACAATTGGGTAAAAGGCTTGCAGTGGGATTGGTGCATCTCCCGCCAAATTTATTACGGTGTACCGTTCCCGGTTTGGTATTGTAAAAAATGTGGCGAAGTAATTCTAGCCCGGGAGGAGGACCTGCCGGTTGATCCGCTCAAAGACAATCCGCCTGTAGATAAATGCCCGAAGTGCCAGGGCGATAAGTTTGAGGGCGAGTCAGATATTATCAATACCTGGGCGACCTCTTCCCTGACTCCCCAGATTGGCGCGGAACTGGCCAAGGAGCGTGGCTGTAAAGAGGATGTGTACCCGCAAAATTTGCGACTTCAGGCGCATGACATTATTTCGTTCTGGCTTTTTAATACGGTGGTGAAATCCCAATTACATTTCCAGAAGAACCCTTTCAAGGATGTCCTGGTTAGCGGGTGGGTGCTTGATTCCAAGGGTAAAAAGATGAGCAAAAGCCGCGGCAACGTGGTGTTGCCCAAGAAAATTTTTGATGAATTTGGGGTTGATGCCTTCCGCTATTGGGCCGCCGGAGCGGCGCCGGGTACTGATCATAATTTCATGCCCGACGAAGTCAGGGTTGGCAAACGGACCGTTACCAAGCTCTGGAATGCGGGCAAATTCTGTTTTGGTCACCTGGAAGATTACGAGCCAGATGAGTCGGTTGAGATGGAGCCGGTAGACAACTGGATATTGGCTCAGTTGCAAAAAGCTACCAAAGAGATAACAGCCGCCTTTGATAAATACAACTACGCCCAGGCCCGGGATATCGCCGACAAGTTTTTCTGGAATGACCTGGCTGACAGATACCTGGAGTTTGTTAAGTATCGCCTCTATGGCGAGGACAAAAAATCACGCCTGGCAGCACAGCAGACACTTTATTTCGTTTTTCTTGCGATCCTCAAATTCTACGCGCCGATCATGCCGTTCATTACCGAGGAATTATATCAAAACTACTTCCGAGCCCACGAAGAAGCGGAGAGTATCCACCTGTCTGGTTGGCCCAGATCCTTGGCGGCCAAGCCGCCGGCCGGTTTTGACAGAGTTATCAAGCTGATTGACGAAATCCGCAAATGGAAATCGGATAACGATCTTTCGATGGGGAAGGAAGTGGCTGAATATGAAGCCAAGACCAAGATCAATAACAAATACAAGGATTTTGTGCAGCAGGCGATGAGGGTGGGGAAGTTAATTTAAGTTCGTGCCTAGGAAGGGGGGATTGTGAAAATCTATTTGATTCAGGGGTTCTTTTTTCAGGATCACCAATGGCTGAAGCTCGGGTACGATCATAGCGGTGAGATGTCGGTCTTCGTCCAGGAAGGACTGGGCCGTTTCATGTTCTCCGGAGTGATGTATCCTGACGAGAACAGTGTCATGGGTGATTTGGCCGGCCAGATGGTTGATCAGATCGGTGACTCGATGTTGACAGAAGGGAGGATATTGCCTGATCAGGTCAAGTTCGTCAAAAGTTATCTGCGGATCCCGGGGGAGATCAGGTATGAATTCGAGAAGCAGGGCGATATCTGGATCGGCCGGTATTCGGGAGAAAGGTCAGGCGAAGGCGGCGCCACTTGCATCATCACGGAGGTGACGGAAGAAATCTTTCGTCCACCCGCTGACCCTAAGCAGGGCTGAGGTCAACCTGATACGAGGAACCAACCGGTTCCTCGTTTGCTTTTATTTTGAGCAAAAAAGTGCTATAATATGAATAGACTAAAGGAATAAACAAACACT
>CAZLGC010000065.1:0-3294 GCA_964559275.1 uncultured Candidatus Saccharibacteria bacterium | reverse complement strand
GATCAATTAGTAAAAAGGCTAGAGAAACACCTGTCATGAAATACGATCTACTCATTTTCAACATGAGCCACTGGAAAGCGTGGCAACTGAGCGTTAAGAGGGTTCATCAACCTTTGTTTTTTAAGCCGGCGGGATTAGCCAATAGGAATTACCATGTCCTCAATCAGCTTCGCACCAGACCCGAGATAAACCGCGTTCTGTCTGTAGACTTGATCCCCTTCACCCGCAAGCGAGCCTGGCGTGTCTATTACGAAAGCATTCTTGGCAAAGTTCCCGGCAATAATGTCACCAGCCAATTTTCAGTCACCCGCAGCAAAACCAAAGTAACGAAAGCGGACGAAAAGACCTGGATATACACTTCCTGCCGAAACCTGCTAGCCGGCGATAGCGCCGATGAGATTTGGCATGAGCTACTAGCTGTGATGGACGAGCTGGGTTTCAAAAATAGACTACTTTGGTCCTATTTCCCAATGTATGTTCTACCGTTCAAGAAACTGACCGGTACCAAGGTCTTTGATACCGTTGACGACTGGCGCGAGCATCCTTATTACCGCGAACGGTGGCAATCAATTCTGGATAATAATTACGAAATCATCGACGAATGCGCGGATGCCATCTTCACAGTATCCAAATCTCTTCAAAAGTCCTATCCCAAAAATGGAAAAGTTCATTGGGTCCCGAACGGGATTGACTTTGCGCACTACACTAAGCCCGACATCGCTCTCTCAAGCAAGCTCAAGAAGATCAAAAAGCCCGTCATCGGTTACCTAGGCGTAATTGAAAACCGATTGGACTTCAAGTTATTGGAAGATATCGCCCGCAGTTTTCCGCAGGCCTCGCTGGTTTTGGCCGGCCCGGTCTGGAAGAAAGCAAAGACAGATCGACTGAAAAAAATGCCGAATGTTCACTTCCTGGGGCCGATTTCGTACCATGATTTACCGGAACTATATAACTACTTCGACATCGGTATAATTCCGCACCAAATTACGAAGTTCACTAAATCAATGAACCCTCTCAAGATGTACGAATATTTGGCCTGCGGGTTGCCGGTAGTCACAACCCCTGTTGCCGGCACTGACCAATTTCGGAAGTTTATCAAAGTTGCCGAAACCAGAACCGATTTCATTGCCGCCCTCAAGCATTATTTAGCCGATCCGGGTGATCAAGTCGAAAAAGAGAAACGACGCCAGGCCGTCCGGGGGCACTCTTGGCAAAACCGACTAGATAGAATGTTCAAAATAATCGCCGATGCCAGACACTAGACCCAAACTTTCGATAGTTATAGTATCTTGGAATGTACGCGACCTGTTGCGGCGTTGCCTCAAGTCCGTGTATAATCAAACCAAGATGCCGTTTGAAGTTTTCGTAGTCGATAACGCTTCTGCAGATGGCAGCGCTGATATGGTAGCGGCTGAATTTGAACAGGTGAAACTGATCCGGAACCCCAAAAACCGCGGCTTTGCCGCCGCCAATAATCAGGCGGTTAAACTGGCCGGTGGCGAGTACATCATTTTCCTGAATGACGATACAGAAGTCTTGGACCAGGCTCTGGATAAGATGGTGACTTATCTGGAAAAAGATGAATCAGCAGGGATCGCCGGCGCCCGCCTCCTCAATTCTGATAAATCAATTCAGGTCGGCACCGCCCGTCGTTTTCCGAGCTTCCGGGTGCTCGCAACCATGCTCTTGGGCCTACACTCCTTCCTGATGAAAAAACCTTGGCTGCGGCGCTACTACATGCTGGGTGATAATTTTGCAAAAACCCAAGCTGTTGACCAGGTGATGGGTGCCAGCCTAATGATCCGTCGCAGCATAATCGAACGCCTGGGTAGTTTTGACGAAAAATTCTGGATCTGGTTTGAGGAAGTGGACTTGTGCAAACGAGCCAAGAATGCCGGCTACAAGGTGATGGTCATAGCTCCGGCTGAGATAATCCACCACAAAGGCAAAAGTTTTGTGCAAGTGATCAAACTGAAGAAGTTTTGGCATCTTTCAAAAAGCCTGCTTCATTACTCCTGGAAGCACCTGCCGCCCTACCAACCAGTTCTGTTGCTGGTGTTGTGGCCGGTGGGAGCACTGGTGGCTCTACTGGTGCAAGTGACCGGACTGGAACCGAGAAATACCTAATGAAACTTTTCGACAAACTAACTTGGATGTTAGCAATTGCCGGTGTCGTAATCTACGGCTTGTCTTTTGTTGGCTACATCATTCCGTTCATAAACCTAATTCTGTTTTTCGTTGTTATCATTGTGGCCATCAATCTCACTTGGCGCAAGCTAGAATTTGGGGTCCTGTTGGTAATTTTCGAACTTATATTGGGAGCCAAAGGTTACTTGTTTTCAGTCGCAATAGGGGATAGCTTCGTTTTGTCTCTGCGTTTGGCGTTGTTCTTGATTGTTATGGTCGCCTGGCTCATCTATGTTATCAGAAAGCGGCGGCTGGCTATCGCCAACTCCCCGTATTTTTATCCATTTGTGGCTTTGTTAGTGGCCGTGCTGGCCGGGATCGGCATCGGCTATTTCACTGGTAATCCGCTCGCAGCCATCTTCTTTGATTTCAACGGCTACCTGTACTTTGCCCTAGTTTTGCCGCTGTTTGAAGTCGCCCGCAATAAAGATTTCGGAAAGCGGCTACTGGCAGTTTTCCTGGGAGGAGTCTTGGCCTTAAGTTTTCTGTCTCTGTTTCTTTTTGCTGATTTCTATATCACCAAGCAATGGGCCCGGCCCAGTCTGACAGATTCGATTGCTACCGAAAGCGCGTCGGCCGAGGAAGCCGCCGCCGGCAAGTTCGCTTTTGGGGGAATCAAGAACCGACTATACGATGAATCCGGAAAACCAGTTGAATACCGTTGGCAAAAAGATATTGGACTGGGAACCATCTCCTACGTGAGTGGCCGCTTTTTCCGGGTCTTTTCCTCGGGGCAAATCTGGGTTTTGTTTGGTTTCTTGTTCGCGGCCTACCTGGTACTGCGTCGCTGGCAGAAAGACCGCAACACACTGTATCTGGCGATCCTGGCTGTTTTAGCATTGGCCACATTATTTGTCAGCTTCTCGCGGAGTCTCTGGATAGGAGCGGCCGGCGGACTCATCTTTATGCTTTTTTTCCTACCACGAAAGCGCGCCCTGGTTATCACCGCCGCCGTCATTGTTTTGATATTGGCCCTGGTTGCCGGCAGCTACTTCTTGGTGCCCCAGATCTATCAAACCTTGTCCGAGAGAGTCACCAGTATCTTCAACCCCGCCGATGAACTAGCCAGCCAAAATCGACTCAATTTACTCGAGCCCATACTCGTTA
>CAZLGC010000064.1:1932-3394 GCA_964559275.1 uncultured Candidatus Saccharibacteria bacterium | reverse complement strand
AAAAAGCTTTGAATATAGTTCTCTATGGTTCCCAGGGAAAGAGCTTCACCGTCCGGGCCGGCAATGGTAACACCGGCAAAGTGCGTGAGTTCACGACCTCGTTTGAAGGGGTTATCCCGCACCTGGAGCGGCGGTACCGGGAAACGGATTCCGATTACATTCGCAGCGAGATTGAGCAATACATGCGCTCTTACACTTGTCCGAAATGTAAAGGCAAGCGCCTGCGTCCCGAAGTCCTAAGTGTCCTGATTGACAAGATGTCCATAATTGACGTTACCGAGATGCCGGTCAAAGAAAGTTTGGCTATTTTTCGGAAGATCGACAGCAAACTGACGGAGCGGCAGCGGAAAATTGCCAAACAAGTGCTTAAGGAAATTGGTTCTCGCCTGGAATTTTTGGCCAATGTGGGTCTGGACTACATGACCCTGGATCGTTCTGCCAACACACTGTCCGGAGGGGAAGCCCAGCGGATCCGGCTGGCTACCCAGATCGGCTCCAGCTTGGTCGGGGTGCTCTATATCTTAGATGAGCCCTCAATTGGTTTGCACCAAAAAGATAACGCTCGGCTGATTGACACTCTTAAACACCTGCGTGACATCGGTAACACAGTCATCGTGGTTGAGCACGATGAGGAGACGATGAAGGCGGCTGACCACATCGTGGACATCGGTCCGGGAGCCGGTGGATTAGGTGGCGAAGTTGTCGCCGAGGGAACTCCGACGGTAATCAGTAAAAATAAAAAATCACTGACCGGCGATTATCTTTCCGGGCGCAAGCAGGTTCAGGTAAAAAAGAAAAAAGGCCGAAATGGCAATGGCAAAAAATTGGTAGTCAAGGGAGCCAAGGAACACAACCTGAAAAATATTGATGTTGAAATCCCGCTGGGTAAATTGGTTTCCATTACCGGTGTTTCCGGGTCTGGCAAGTCAACTTTGATGAACGATATTTTGGCCAAATCTCTAGCTAAAAAATTCTACCGGGCCAAGGATTTACCTGGAGAGCATAAATCTATTACCGGCACAAACAATCTAGACAAGGTGGTTATCATAGATCAGTCGCCAATCGGGCGTACCCCGCGCTCCAACCCAGCGACCTATACCGGGATTTTCACGTACATCCGAGATCTCTTCGTCCAAACCCCGGAAGCGAAGATTCGCGGCTACAAAGCCGGGCGCTTCAGCTTCAATGTCAAAGGCGGACGCTGTGAGGCCTGCCGCGGCGAGGGTCTAGTGCGGATTGAAATGCACTTCCTGCCCGATGTTTATGTACAGTGCTCGGAATGCAAAGGTAAGCGCTACAACAAGGAAGCTCTGGAAATTCACTACAAAGGAAAAACCATTGCTGATGTCCTAGACCTGACCGTTGCCGAAGCTTTGAGCTTCTTTGGCAATGTGCCGGCGCTGAAGCGCAAGCTCAAAATTCTCGATGAAGTTGGTCTGGGCTATCTCAAACTGGGGCAGCC
>CAZLGC010000064.1:0-1832 GCA_964559275.1 uncultured Candidatus Saccharibacteria bacterium | reverse complement strand
GGTTGCAGCCTGAAGTAGGCAGCAGCTCCCAGAACGAGCCGGCTCAACCATAGGCGGTGGTGGTTACGGGCAGTGAAGGGCAGATCGGTTCGGACCTGAAACTGCCGGAAACTCGCTTCGATATCTTTCAAAAACCGCCGGACATAAATCCGGTAGGACCACATTCCGGCGACGAAAGCTATCCAAGCCAGACCCCGACAGATTGCCAGGAGGTCGGCGTTGGGGATGAGAATCCAGGCGGTGCCACCCAGCAGCACGGCTGTCTGGATGAAAACTTCCGCCCGGCCAATCAGAGCGGGCTGTAGAATCCGGGAAGCATACTGGCCGAGATCTTCGGCCAACTCTGGAGTCTGCTCTCCCATCATTGCCTTGCCCAGGTCGGAATAACGCATTCCGACCAGCCAGGCTCCGTGAAAAGAAGCCAGGACTTTCATGACAGACCAGGGAAGAAGGATGGCGATAATCGTCCAGGGAATTCCCAGGTAGATGAGGGCGATGCAGCCGATTATGATGGCAATGCGATCAGTGATTTGGTCAAACGGGCGGCCGGTGAAAACCGGAATTTTTTCCGCCAGGATGAACTTGGCCGGTTCCCAACCGATCTCGTCAAGGGCTCGCTTCAGGGGTCCGTCGAAAAAGTCGGACAGGAAACAGCAGATGACGCCGACAAGCAGCAGTTTGGGAGTGAGTATGCCTGACAGCGTAGCCAGCAGGATGACAATCGACCACCACAGCTTGATCGCGGTCACGTTATCAGGGGTGATGCCCCAGGTATGGGTGAAGGCTCTCTGAACTCGTGGTCCTTTGCCAAAAAGGTCAATGAACTCGATCCACAGACTTTCCCGCCAACCGAGAACGGTTTGCTCCTCCATATGTATATCCTCCTTTACAAAATGGTTGGCAGTTCCCTTCAGACTAATGTATTCTAGAAAGAAGTCAATAGAAATTAGAGCAATTCACTAGATGTCTTTTCAGGTAAAACCAGGTGATAAGCTAGAGCGCGGGATTATTTCGGCGCTGGCTTTTTACGATATGTTCAATTACCCTTTAACTTTGGTAGAGATTTGGCGTTTTTTGCAGGAACCGGCCGGAGAAATTGCCGGGGAGAGCTTTTCCTTGGGAGAAATTCTGGAAGCGGTTGAGCGACGAGAAACCCTGCGCCGGAAAATTACGAAAAAAAAGGGTTTGTATATGCTGCGGGGCAGGGAGGAGTTGTATGATTCCAGATTAGCTCGTCATAATCAGGCTCAGTTTCGCTGGCGGAAGGCCCGTCGCCTGATAAGCATTCTGGGTGGGGTACCATTTCTTAAGATGGTGGCACTTTGTAATATGTTCCCAATTGATACGCCGTCACCGGATAGTGACATTGATGTTGTCGTTGTGGCTAAGTCTGGTCGGATATGGTTGGTTCGTCTGATAGTTACCTTCCTGATCGCCCTGACTGGACAATGGCGACACCGTCGGGTGGCCAATAAGATCTGTCTCAGCTTCTTCTTGAATGACCAGCACCTTGACCTCAAAAAATTGTATAAAGACAAAGGCATCTGGCACGAGGATGATCCTTATTTGTACAACTGGGTGACTTTAGTAGCGCCTATATACAATCGGGCCAAAACCGCCAGCAAATTTTGGCGGGCCAATGATTGGATTACGAAATATCAGCCGAATGCCTACCTTTACAAACCGGTGCCGCTGCGCAGAGTACAGCCGTCGCCCTGGGCGCTTGGCTGGCAGAGCTTCTGGGAAATGGTTTTGCAGGGTCAATTGGGTGATCTCGTTGAGAAAACAGTGCGCTGGTGGCAGATGGAATATATGAAAACGCGCGGTGATCA
>CAZLGC010000063.1:0-3429 GCA_964559275.1 uncultured Candidatus Saccharibacteria bacterium | reverse complement strand
AATCCTTTTCGCCACCGAATCGCGGTTAGAATGCATTGATGAGGAAAAATTGAAGAGGATGCGGGAAATGCTAGGAGACGATGTCAGGATCGAAATAGGATTTGGCCTAGAAAGCACTGATCCCTTAGTTCGAGAGGGCAGCATAAATAAGAAATTACCGCCTGATTGGAAAGAAAAAATAGCCCTGCTTAGGAAATACAATGTTGAGGTAGCAGCGCACGTTATGATCAAGCCACCTTTCCTGACAGAAGAAGAAGCTATCAATGATGCCGTTGAAACAATTAAGTTTTTGGATGAAGAAAATCTCGCGGACATGGTAATAGCAATGACGATGAACCGCCGGCCGGCAACGGTAGTAGGAAAACTAGAGGAAGAAGGAAAATATGAATTACCTAGCATCTGGACAGTTCTCGAGATTATGAGAAGACTGGGGCCGGAGTTGAGCAACAAAACCAGATTCCTAGGCTTTAATTTGTCCGAGGCAGAGGTGGACGAAGTGAAGGTGGTCAAGGGCTGTGAGGGCTGTGAAGAAGAAGTGGTGGAACGGTTATTACCCTTCACCGGAGCGGAAGGAGAATATGACGATATTATGAAAGCCGCCGAAGCTACTCATTGCCAGTGCCGGTCTAAGTGGCAAGAGCGGTTAAAGAAGAAGCCGGATTCGACCATGGCAGAGCGTATTGCCGCCGGGATAGACTTTTTGCGTAAAGAGTATGGGGAAGATGAATAGTTGACATTGAGAATAATTAGCTATAAAATGGCAGGTTCCGATAACGAAGTTACTAAAGGAGGAAACATGAAATTGCATGTCAAAGCCAGGTTGGGCCAACCGCACGGTTATCCCACTCGGATTTTGGTTCCAGACGAAAAGGTAGACTGGTCAGTCGATTTTCCGGGCTACAACCCGCCAGAGTACACGGCGCCGGTAGTTCTGGAAAATGATCGCACCAGGAATCCAGAAGGTTGGGCTGATCCGGAAGATCCACGTCGGCTGAATCACCAGCTCGTCAGTTGCGAAAAAGGTGATATCCAATACGATCAGCTAGGTTACCCTCTGAACATCCACGGCCGCACCGGCCTGCGGGGGAGGGGAGTGCTCGGCAGGTGGGGAGCCAACTTTGCAGCTGACCCGATCATCACCCGCCTGAATCCCCGGACTGGGCTACTGGAAATGGTAGCCATCCTGCGCGGCGATTGTCGGGAATGGGCTATTCCGGGCGGGCATGTCGATGCTGGTGAGCTTGTCTTGGAAGCATTGATCAGAGAGTTCCGTGAAGAAGCTTCTGACAATGCCCAGGAAGTCCTGGATATGGAAGGAGCGGTACCGGTCTATCGCGGCTACGTTGATGATCCGCGTAACACGGACAATGCCTGGATGGAAACAGAAGCCTACTTCAAGCACCTGGATCCGAAAGCAGCTTCCAAGCTGCGGCTTAGAGCAGCTTCCGATGCCAAGCAGGTCAAATGGCAGGAGCTAACGCCGGAATTCCTGCAGAAGCTGTATGCCAGCCACGCCTCGTTTGTGCGCGACACCATTCGTGTTTTCCGGGTCTACCACGGTGGCCTGATCGTTTCCGGTTCACCGCTGGCGCGGCAGATCGATAAGCTGCAAGCGGCAGCCTAGGAACCTAAGCAGTGAGAAAATCCTTCTCGCTGCTTTCATTTGGGGTTGATTTCCCCCAGGTTTTTGGGTAAAATGCTAGAAGTAGATCGGGGTGTGGCCTAGCGGTTTAAGGCGCACGCCTGGCCCCCGCCCGCTGGCGGGGTCCCGCCCGAAGGCGGGAGGGGCGTTAATGAAAGAAGGAGGAATATGAAATATGTTGTTTACATATTGCAAAGCCTAAAAACTAATCGTTACTATGTTGGTTTTACGAGTGATGTTTTTGCTAGGCTTGTGAGGCACAATCAGGGAAGAAATAATGCAACTAGGAGGGATAGACCATGGAAAGTCATTTATCGAGAGATTTTTACTAATCGAAATGATGCCTACCAACGGGAAAGACAAATAAAGAGTTATAAAGGTGGCAAGGCATTCAAAAAATTAATAAATCGGGGTGTGGCCTAGCGGTTTAAGGCGCACGCCTGGGGGGCGTGAGATCCCGGGTTCAAATCCCGGCACCCCGACCACCTCTTCATAAGATGAAATATTCCCCATCAGAACAACGGTCATACTGGCAGCAGCTTCCCCGCAAAGTCATTTCTGTCGGCGCACTGATTTTTGATAAACAGAAAAGAATCTTGCTGGTAAAGCCGGAATACAAGGACTACTGGAGCCAGCCTGGTGGTGTAGTTGAAAAGAACGAGTCACCACGGGCAGCACTTATCAGGGAAACGAAGGAAGAGATAGATTTGGATGTTGAGCTAAATCGATTGTTATCGATCGGCTATTTCCAAAAAGATATTACTGGTCAAGTTTTTGACGCTGTGCACATCACCTTTTTGGCAAAACTGATTAACAACAGAGATTTCAATTTCAACGACGGTGAAATAGAAGATCTGAAATGGGCAACCTTATCAGAAGCTAAAGGGCTTCTGAATGAGCGTGGCCATAAAAGGCTTCAGGCAGCTCTCAGGGGTTTGGCTGATAACACTGTAATTTACTACGAAACTTTGCTATAGTTTTGGAATTTGGCATTTGCAATTTGATATTTGATTAGTCTCGGGGCATGGCCTAATTGGCTAAGGCGCACCCTTCGGGTGGGTGAGATTCCCGGTTCAAGTCCGGGTGCCCCGACCACGTCGTACACGCATTTCAGCTTTCGTGAGTAGCTATCACAGATAGCTACTCACTTCAGCTTACATGCGTGTACTCCTCTGCCGCGAAAAATGCATTCGCATTTTCCGCGGGGACTAACCACGTTGACTTCTGTTTAATTGTAGGTAAAAAATAAATGAAGTCTCGGGCAAAAAACACTAAGCGTCTTCGCCTAATCGCCCGCACTTGGAGTGTGCCGGTTATAGCTTACGTGTTTTTATTTGCTGGCGGATATTTTGTCAGCTGGGTGACTACTGGCACTGCTGACCCGCACGCCGTGCCAGATTATCCTTTTATTGAAAACTTGCCGCCCCTGTTTCTGTTTGCGGCGGCCATCGGCTTGCTAATTGCTTGGTGGCGAGAAAAATTAGGGAGCCTGATCAATCTAAGCTTTTGCTTAGCGGCGTTGGTGATCCTGCTTATTCATTGGCCGCTTACGGGGGGAGTTCGCAATTTGGTGCCTTATGGATTGTTAGTGATTGTAGTTGTGCCGGGAATACTATTCTTTGCTTATTGGCGGCGATTGGACAAATCACAGGGAGTCCCTGAGGTTGAATTGTAATTCTATCTAAAAATCGCTTCTTTGGGGGCGTTTTTTGGTTGTGATATAATTGAGATATGATGAAATACGAATTCCTCGACCATCCCGGCGACATCAAAATTCGCTCTTTCGG
>CAZLGC010000062.1:0-3794 GCA_964559275.1 uncultured Candidatus Saccharibacteria bacterium | reverse complement strand
AAACCAAGAGCCGGCAGCCAAAAAAATGAAACCAGAAGAAGCTCATACCGATCGCTATATTTACTACAAAAAAACTAAGCCCCTACTGGAAGGACTCCAAAAACATGAGTTTGACCTTGCCTTCGGCGGTGCCAGGCGCGACGAAGAGAAATCACGTGCCAAAGAGAGGATATTTTCGGTACGCAGTGAGGGTAATATCTGGGACCCGAAGAACCAGCGCCCCGAACTTTGGCACTTGTATAATTCGCGCCTAAATGAGAACCAAACAATGCGCGTTTTTCCTTTGTCAAACTGGACAGAAATTGACATTTGGCGTTATATCAAAAAGGAGAAAATTGCGATAGTACCTCTTTATTATGCGAAAAAAAGGGAAGTAATAGTAAGGAACGGTGTTTATTTACGTTTGGATGAGTTTGTTAAAGCAAAACCAAAGGAAAAGGTGAAAGAAGTGTATTGCCGTTACCGAACGCTGGGCTGCTCGCCATCCACTGGTGCGATCCCATCCCGAGCTGACACTTTGGATAAAATTATTACTGAAATTTTCGCTTCGAGGAAATCAGAGCGATCAAACCGTGCCATTGATAACGTTTCCGATACCGCCATGGAAGATAAAAAGCGGGAGGGGTATTTCTGATATGAAAAAATTTACTAAAAACACAGACAAAATCGAATTAGTTAGGTTGGTAACAGCGGGAAGCGTTGATGACGGCAAATCTACTTTGATTGGCAGACTCCTGTATGACACTGATTCTCTCACCGAAGAGCACATTGAATCACTAAAAAAAGCCGGTGGTTCCGTTAAAAACATTCCGGAGCACCTGGCCCATCTTCTGGACGGATTAAAGGCAGAGCGTGAACAAGGAATTACGATCGACGTGGCCTACCGCTATTTTTCAACTGATAAACGCCGCTTCATTATCGCGGACGTTCCTGGACACGAACAGTATACCCGCAACATGGTCACCGGCGCCTCTAACGCCGACATTGCCTTGCTCTTGGTCGATGCCAGAAACGGTGTTTTGCAACAGACCAAAAGACATCTCTTTGTGGCCAGCCTGCTTGGCATCCCGCACATTGCCATTGTCGTCAATAAAATGGATGCTGTTAGGTATCGACAAACTGTTTACCAGCGAATAAAAGAGGATATTCTTAATTATGCCGCCGGTCTCAACTTACATGACTTGCAATTCATGCCCATCTCGGCCAAAAAAGGTGATATGGTGGTTGAACGAGGCAAGAAAATGAATTGGTACAAAGGACGTACCTTACTTGATTATTTGGAAAATCTGCAGGTAATAAGTGACCGCAATATTGTCGATTTTCGCTTTCCGATTCAGTCAGTTGTAAAGGCCGACCGGGGCTATCGCGGTTACGCCGGCACTATTGAGGGTGGCAAGATAAAGACCGGGGAGAAAATCAGGGTCTTGCCCTCCCAAGAAAAAGCTACAGTCGCCAGTATCAAGAATGGCGGCAAAGCTACTGCTAATGCAATTTGTACTCAAGCCGTGATGCTGGGGGTCAAAGAGAAAGTTGATATCAGTCGCGGCGATATGCTGGTGCGTGAAAATAATATACCGGAACAGAGCTCTGACCTGGAAGCGATGGTTTGTTGGTTTAGTTCCGAGCCGCTGAAGCCAGGTAAGTCGTATATTATCAAGCACCTGACCAAGTCAGTCCGGGGTCGTTTTCCTAAGATCACCTACCGGATAAATATTGATGACCTGCATCGTGAGAAGAGTCAGTCCCTGAAACTAAACGAAATCGGTAAAGTCCACCTGGACTTGACTCAGCCAATCCCGTTCGATTCTTACAACCGCAACCGCAATACCGGAAGCTTTATTGTCATTGATGAAATAACCAACCAAACGGTGGGTGCGGGGATTATCCTTCGTAAAAAAGTTTTGGATAAAAAATCGGAGAAAAGCGGAAACCGAGAGGGCATTGTCGTTTGGTTTACAGGTTTGTCTGGTTCCGGAAAGAGCACCATTGCCGAAAGAGTATATGAAAAACTTCAGAACCGCCATATTCGCACCGAGTGGCTAGACGGCGATATAACCAGAGAATCGCTCTGCAAGGACCTAGGTTTCAGCAAGAAAGATAGAAATATAAATATCGAGAGAGTTTCATTTGTCGCCGGGCTGCTTAGCAAGCACGGTGTCGTTGTACTGGCAACTTACATTTCGCCTTATCGGAAACAGCGTAATTTGGCCCGTAAGCAAGCTGAAAATTTCGCCGAGGTTCACGTCAAAGCATCAGTAAAAGAGTGCGAGCGGCGCGATGTTAAAGGTTTGTACAAGAAAGCTCGTAACGGCAAGATCGAAAATTTCACCGGCATCTCCGATCCTTACGAAAAACCAACTAAGCCAGAACTCACTATCGATACAAAGAAAGATACCGTTGCCCACTCAGCCCAGCGAGTTCTGGATTTCCTTCGCGAGCAGGAATACATTGAATAATATGAAATCAAAATATCTTGAAATTGCGCTGCCGGCGGCTCAGGCTGCTAGCCGCGCGATACTGAAATACTACAAAGCCGACTTGGATGTTCACGAGCGGGATGGTGAGCCGGTAACTTTGGCTGATGAGGAATCTGAGAAGGTATTATCGAAAACACTCACTGCTGATCCTGAAATTGGTTATCTCTCGGAGGAGTCGGACCGAGATATTCCTAAACAGGACACTTTCTGGGTAGTAGACCCACTGGATGGCACATCCGATTTCGTTAAAAAAAGTGATGAGTTTGTAGTAATGATTGGCCTGGTTCAGAAGCGAAGGCCCATTTTTGGTTTGATATACCAACCGGTTAACAACGTTTACTATTATGCCCACGTAGGTCAGGGTGCCTATAAAAAAGAGAAAGGCTCTGATAAGCCTATCCATGTTTCCAATCAAAGCAACACCGAGGAAGCTACTGCTTTCATTAGTCGCTCTCACTTACTAGATAGCGACAAGAAGCTTTTTCAAGAACTAGGTGTCCTGGACCAACGTCCGCTAGGGAGTGCCCTGAAATCATGCCGTATTGCCGCCGGCGCCGGAGATATTTATATAAATACTAGTGACAAAACCGGAAAATGGGATGTTTGCGCCGCCGATATCATTGTGTGTGAGGCCGGCGGGGATTTTACCGACTTACTCGGTAATAGAATAGATTACCGAGAACCCGGACCAAATAAAAACGGCTTTTTGGCTAGCAATGGAAAATTACATTCCCAGGTGCTTTCTTCCACAGTCAAGATATTAGACCTAAAGTAAAATGTCCACCGTCAAACGCGTCACCAAAAATACCGCTTGGCTCACCATTGCCGAAATCGCCGGCAAGGGTGTGGGGTTTTTTATTGCGCTGATTATTGCCCGGTATCTCGGTCCGGAAAATTACGGATATTACGCTTTTGCTATATCATTTGTTACCTTGTTTCAAGTAATTGTTGATTTTGGGCTCCGCCCGCTATTAGTTAGAGAAATAGCCCGCGATACCAAACAGGCCGGTAAGTATATCGGCAACTTTTTGACACTAAAAATATTGCTGTCCGGCGCTTTCATCGGGGCTGTTGCTGTCGGCCTTTGGTTGTACGGAGCTGATGTCAACCTTTTCTACCTAACCCTGATCGCCGGTATTCACATTATTTTCATCAGCGTTACTGATTTACTTCGCGGGGTCTTTCAGGCCTTTGAGAGGATGAAGTTTGAGACGATTGTCAGAGTGGTGACCAAGTTTTCTGTACTAGCCCTGACTGTTGTGGCAGTTGTTTTGGGTCTGTGGACTGTTTCTATCATGTGGGCTTTGTTGATAGGTA
>CAZLGC010000061.1:0-3873 GCA_964559275.1 uncultured Candidatus Saccharibacteria bacterium | reverse complement strand
GGAAATTGAAGTTAATCTTGATAACGACACTTTTGAAAGTTTTTGGAGAATGGTCTCCGGTGAAGCCGCCCCGGAAGCGAAGAAAGAGGCCCCCTCTGATTTAGAGATTGAGCAGAAATATCTGATCGATCCCGCAAAGCTTCCCGCCGATCTAGAAAGTTACCCGAAAACCGAAATCAAGCAGGGTTATATTGCCCTCGAGCTCGGCGGCACCGAAGTCCGGGTACGCCAGAAGAAGACCGGTGACAAGGAAAAATTCGTCATGACGGCCAAAAGCAAGGGCGGTGAATCACGACAGGAAGTCGAGTTCGATCTTGACCAGGACACTTTTGAAAACCTCTGGAAGATGACTGCCGGCAGAACGGTAGAAAAAACCCGCTACAAAATACCCTACACCTATACACCCACCAACGCCGAAAAGCCTCAAGAGGTAACGATTGAACTTGATGATTACGCCGGCAAAATGGCCGGTAAATTTTCTGCCGAGGCTGAGTTTACAAGCCAAGAAGCGGCGGATGGTTTCGTGCCCCCGGAATGGTTCGGAAAAAACGTGACTGAAGACAAGAGATACAAAAACCGGAACCTGGCCGTGGAAGGCTGGCCGGAAGAATAGAAATAACGACCGCGCAAAGACCTCCCCCGTTTTGAGGGGAGGTCTTTTTTTAACACTTGACTTTGAGACTAGTTTTGCCTAGAATAAAGTGTTTAAACTAAGACTTATGCGCATCCTGGTAGTAGAAGATGAAGCTCGAATCGGGAAGCTTCTAAAGAAGGGGCTCGAAGCCGAGGGCTACGCGGTTGATTTGGCTGTGGACGGCGCCGAGGGTCTCCGGCAAGGCGCCAAGAAAGTCTACGATCTGATTCTGCTGGATTTGATGCTGCCAAAAGTTGACGGCTTGGATGTGTGCAAGCAGCTACGCCGCCAGAAAATTACTACGCCCATTCTGATGCTGACCGCCCGCGACACTACGCAGAACAAAATTGACGGGCTCGATGTCGGAGCCGATGATTATGTCACCAAGCCGTTCGAATTTGACGAATTACTCGCCCGGGTGCGGGCTCTGCTACGCCGGCCGGCCGATCAAGTTAAATCAAGTCTGCTCAGGGTCGGTGATATCAAAATTAATCTAAAAAGCCGCGAAGTGCATCGTGGCCAGAAAAAAATAGATCTGACGAGCAAAGAATTCAGCTTGCTGGAATACCTCGCCCGCCATCCCGGCGAAGTCATCACCAGAACGAAAATTTCTGAACATGTCTGGGACCAGAATTATGACCCTTTCTCCAATATTGTTGACGTTTATATTAGGTATCTACGTCGCAAACTCGGGCAGAAATCAACTCGCGGTATCATTGAAACCGTGCGCGGAGCCGGGTACCGCTTAAGGAACGACTATGGCCAAAAAGGCTAAAATGGACAATATAGTTTCGGATAAGGATTTTGTGCAACGGATCGTCAATTGTATGAAGGACGGTCTGATTGTTTTTGATAACAAAGGCTATATTACCTTTATAAACCGGCAGATGGAGAAGATGCTGGAATACCAACCCGGCGAACTTCTGGGTAAGCACTGGACTGTTTATTGCGACCGCAAAGCAATTGAAAGAATAAAAAAGGAGATCAAAGAAAAACGCCACCGCGGCGTCAGCTCTACTTACGAAGTATCTTATACCACCAAGACCGGCAAGAAGCTACCGCTCTTCATTGTCGGATCCCCTATCATGAAAGGCGTTCTCTTTAACGGCGCTATTATCATTTGCCGCGATATTCGGGAGCAGCATGCCCTTCAGCGCAGCCTACAACTTTCTTATGACGAATTGCGACAGGCCTACAAGAACCAACTGGAGTTTCTGGGCAATGCTTCTCACAGTCTGCGCACCCCTTTGACAGTTATCCGCGGGATTACGGATGTTTCGCTGCGCAACAGCGCCGATGATCCGGATGAGCTCAGAAAAGCCCTGCAGATTGTTCAGGAGGAATCAGCCCACATGAGTAAGATCATTGATGACTTATTGCTTCTTACCCGGCGACAGCAGAAAAAAACTTCTCTGAAAAAAAGACAGGGCCAACTGGACAAGCTTATCCTCAACTTAGTAAAGCACTACATGGATGTAACAGACCTCACTCTTTTCAAAATAACCAGGCTGGATAGAGTTAAAACCTCATTTGACTCAGAGAAAGTCAAGCAGATGTTGCGCAATATCATAGATAACGCTATCCAAAATGTTCCTACTAAGGGAGGTAAAATACAAATTTCCCTAAAAAAAGACCGCGACCTGGCAATAATTACTATTCGCGACAACGGACGCGGCATCCCCAAAAAACACCTGCCTCATATTTTTGACCGGTTTTACCGGGCTGACAAGTCTGCTTACCCCGGCTCCGGCTTAGGCCTCGCTATCGCCCAGTGGGTTGCCGAAGCTCATGGCGGCACCATTGAAGTCAAAAGCAAATATCGGCAGGGAGCGACATTCACCATAACTTTGCCCCGCAAATGAAAGAACCATCGCTGTGACCAGCCATGGTTCTTACGAGCTCTCTCTGTTTGCTTTGTCCTCGTAGGCCTTGGTGAAGTAAAGTATGACCAGCATCACGCTGACCAACCACACTCCGGTGTTCTGCATCGGGGTGATTTTACTATGGCCCAGGAAGAGTTTGTCCATGATGGAGTTGGCAGCCGGTGTCAGGACGAGAAACGACGAAACGATCAGCGGACTGACACGCCCCAGGACCCAGGTGTAGAGGAAGAAGGCAGCGACAGTCCCTGCTCCCAGACCTATCATCTTCAGGTGAAATTCGGGTCGGACTAGGATTCGGATAAACTCCGGCGAGAAGGAACCGAGTAAGCCCAGAAAACCCATCGCCGTTCCGACCAGGCAATACCAAGCTACAATCGCGTAGCTCGGCGCCTGACGCGGAAGTTTCTCCGCTTTGATGAGGAAAGCTGCCAAAAAGATGCTGGCAACCAGTCCCCAGCCGGTGGCGGCATTGATGGTGCCGCCTTCGCCGGGAATCAGGAAGCTTCCCGTGGCAAAGAGGATTCCGACAGCCAGAGAAAAGGTCAGGGGTGTTTCCTTCACCGATCGGCGGAAGTAAACGAGCAGTATCCAGACGATAGGAATGTTGCCCAGGGAAAGGGCCGGTGCCAGATGAGACGAAAGCCGGAAGGAGACTGTGTAGGCGAAGTAACTGGAGGCGAGGTAGAAACCCGCCACCAGAACGTTCATGCCGTCTTTGCGTCTCAGTAGATTCCGGATTCTCTCTGGGTAGCTGCGGGAATTGATTCTGCCCATGACTTTGGCCCCGACAATCACCACCAGAGCCGCATAGCAGAAGCGGCCAAACAACACCACCCAGTCACTGACGGACGGGTCGATGCTCCTGGTGATCGGTGCTATCCAGACTCCAAACAAACAGATGAGAGCGAGAAGCTGAAGCGTTACCACTAGGAACGACTTCATAGCTCCGCCCTCCTTTCTATGAAAAGGTGCAGTCTATTAGAAGGGAAGAGCCTGCGCTCTTCGTTGATAGTGAATCAAGAGATTGCAGGCTCATTTCGCTCTCTTTCTTTGCTTGGAGGGTTGGTTGTTGGTACACTTCGTTTCTGATGCAGCCGTCCAGCGAGATAACATACCAGGCTGGTAAGGCCTGATACGTGCCAAGACAGAGCAGGGGGTGTGGCACCTCCGCTCCATCGAATTGTCGTGGGAAAAGCAAAGAGGAGGAGAGCGATTACCGCAACGAGATATGCAGATCTGGTCACGATTTCCTCCTTTCGAACTGGCATGCTTCAGTGCATACCGTTACCTCAAATTAGCAGAAACTGGATACTTTGTCAACTTTTTGGTGTAAAATAGGTTTTTCTTTAAAATAAG
>CAZLGC010000060.1:0-3996 GCA_964559275.1 uncultured Candidatus Saccharibacteria bacterium | reverse complement strand
AGATGTCATCGACGCCGGGCAAGAGCTTGACTTCGTAATCGATTATAAGAACCAGGGTAGTGTCGGTTTACGTAACGCCAGTATCGAGGTCACTCTTTCGAATCCTGACATCATAGACTTTGGAAAATTTGAAGCCGAGGGCGGTTCTTACTCAGACGGTAAAATAACCTGGAATAGTTCCGGTATTCCTGATCTGGCGCTGATACAACCAAATACCGGCGGGGAAATTGAGTTTTCGCTAGCGATCAAAGATCGTTTAGAAATGCCCATTGATTCGGTTGAGGATAAGAATTTCACTCTTGATACCCAGGCTTTCCTGATTAGTGATGATATTCCCCTGTCCATAAGCGCGGAGCACAAAGTGGAATCCGAACCGCTTGATTTAAAACTTAATAGTTTCATCACTGTCGATGCCCAAGGTTTCTACTATGACCAATTTACGGGTGAGCCGATTGGTTCCGGGCCGATGCCGCCAGAGGTAGGCGAGAAAACAACTTACCATATAATTTGGGAAGTTACTAACATGGCTAATGACTTGAGTGATGCCAAAGTTTCGGTGGTACTGGCTCCCGGAGCCAGTTACGCTGATAATGCTAATGTGACTCACGGCCAGGATATTCAATTTGACCCCAAAACTAGCTCTGTTACCTGGGATATCGGCAGAGTGCCGGCAAATACCGGAACGTTTTCGGAAAAAATAATGGCCAGTTTCGATGTCAGTATTACACCGGGTGAAGACAAAGTTGGCCAGTACGTACAGTTATTGCAAGAGACTGTTTTCTCGGCTTTTGACACATTCACCGAGTCAGAACTGATGGGAGAAGATGAGTCGTTGACTACTGAGTTGCCGGATGATGTTTTTGCTGAAGATAAGGGCGAGGTGCAGCCCTAGTTATCTAATTTGCAAATGTCTTTTGAAATATCGAAAAAATCTGATTTGTCGTCAGCTCGCTTGGGCGAGCTGACGACTTCTCACGGTGTTATTAAAACGCCTTTTTTTATGCCGATTGCTACCGCCGGCGCCATCAAAGGCCTGGCGGCAACGGAGATGAAACGGCTTGGTGCTCAAATTTTGCTGGCAAATACTTATCATCTGTGGCTGCGTCCGGGTGAAAATGTTGTCGCCCAGGCTGGCGGACTGCACGAGTTCATGAAGTGGGACGGACCTATCCTCACTGACAGCGGTGGCTATCAGGTCTTTTCCCTGGCTAAAACACGAAAATTACTTCCAGACGGGGTTGAGTTCCAGTCTCATCTGGACGGGGAGCGGCTTTTCCTGTCACCGGCGAAGGCAATTGAAATCCAGCAGGCGCTGGGGTCTGACATTGTGATGGTGCTGGATGAATGTGCACCTTATCCGTGTACTCGCCCAGAGGCCGAAGCAGCTGTCACCAGAACCACTAATTGGGCTCGTGAATGCAAAACCCAAAATCAAAAGCCAAAAAGAAATCACAAATCTGAAAATCAAAAACTCTTTGGTATTATTCAAGGCTCGGTATATAAGGACTTACGGCTGCAGAGTGCGAAGGAACTGATTGAGTTAGATTTCGACGGCTATGCGGTGGGGGGGCTGGCAGTAGGGGAGCCGGCAGAGGAAATGTTTAGAGTTCTGGATTATCTGGTTCCCGAGCTTCCGGCAGATAAACCAAGGTATCTTATGGGTGTAGGTTATCCGGAGCAAATCGTTCGGGCGGTACAGCAGGGGATTGACATGTTTGACTGCGTGCTGCCAACGCGCAATGCCCGGCACGGCTCACTTTTCATAAAAACCGAAGAGTCAGCTGCGGTTGGTAAGGAATATTTGCCAGGGCAATATTATGAAGTTATTAAAATTGAAAACGAGCAGTATCGTGACGATTTCTCGGTGCTGGATGAGAATTGCAATTGTCCCACCTGCCAGGCAGGTTACTCTCGGGCTTATCTGCGTCATTTGCTGACAGCAAAGGAACCACTCTACATAAGCCTGGCGACAGCTCACAATTTAAATTTCTATTTGCACTTGATGTCAGAATTACGCAGGCATATTTCCCAGGACAAATTTTGATACGTACTATTGACTTTTTGTATTTGAAATGATATGCTGGGGCGGAAATCTTGGTGTTTTCGGGACTTTGGTGATTTCACGGGAGGATATAATGAAAGGAAACCGAACTAGTCCGCGCGAACTCATTTGGGGCCTTTGTTTCCTGTATCTGCTGGTCAGTTGGATGGTTTTCCTGGTCGGGGAATCTGCAAACTTTGTGCTTACTCTGGTAACCCCCAGGGATTACAGCCCATTGTTTTCGCAGACGCTTCTGCAGGAATTCCTGTTCGTTGTGAAGGGCTTCATTTTCGTCGGCGGCATCACTTTCCTGACAGCCTTGCCCGAGTTTTTGCAGAGAAACTCAAGGCGCAGTGCCTGAACAGGCTAGTCGCCAGTATCAATTGCTGGCGGCTTTTTCTTTGATTTTAGCGGTAATATGGTATACTGGTATCATCCATAAGCGAAATCCATGGTAGATGTTTTTGGTAATATTGCCTATAAGCAAGCCGTCCAGAACTGGCTGCTTTTCTTTGTAATTCTGATTGTGGCGATAATTTTCGGTAAGATTATCTACACTTTTTTCAAGCATATTGTCGAGAGAATCGCCGACCGCACGCGAACTAAATTTGATGATGCCGTAGTAGCGGTTTCGGAAGGTCCGTTGGTGTTTTTGATATTCCTGATCGCCTTTTGGTACGCCCTGCCACTTTTAGAGCTGGCCGACGACACGGAAAAAGTTGTTCACAATGTTGTCATCGTCATAATCATTTTGACTGTTACTTTCTTTGTCACTCGTTTGTCTGATCGGATAATCGAAGTGATGATTGCCGATCGGGGTATCGGCATTGATAAGAAAACCCGTAAACTGCTTCCGGTCATACAGAGGATTGCCCGCATCATAATTTTCATCGTTGCCGCCCTGGTCATATTCGATGTTCTTGGTCTTAGCATAACCTCCCTGCTGGCCGGTCTGGGGTTAGTCGGTCTAACTGTTGCCCTGGCAGCCAAGGATACTCTGTCCAATCTCTTCGGTTCTTTTTCTGTAATGTCGGATCAGGTTTTCAAATTGGGAGACCGAATAAAGATTGACAAGTACGAAGGCATAGTTAATGATATCGGCTTGCGCAGCACCAAAATTAAAACGTCCCGCAATACAACTATAGTCATTCCCAATACCAAGTTGGCCAATTCAATTATCGAAAATGTTTCCAAGCGGGAAAATTTACGGCGGGAAATCAACTTATTTCTGAAAAGCGATACCCCTTCCGAAAAGATAGAGAGGCTAATAACTGCTATTAAGAAAACGCTTGAGTCAATAAATGTAGATGGCAAGCAACAAGTGAAATTAGCCGATATAAATAAATCTGGCCTGGAGATTTCAGTAGTTTATTGGTTGAAACAAGCCAAGGACGCCAACGATAGCCAAGAAAAAATTCTGTTAGCCATAAAGAGCGAAGTAGAAAAAACAGGAATTGAATTAGCCTAAGTAAGAATCAAAATATTTTATGCCCGAAGACCAAATGCAAAAAATAGTCTCACTAGCCAAAAGACGCGGGTTTATTTTTCCCGGCTCAGAGATATACGGCGGTTTTGCCAATACCTGGGACTACGGCCCGCTGGGGGTGGAAATGAAAAACCGGGTTAAGGCTCTCTGGTGGAAGCGGTTTGTGCGCGACCGGGCTGATATCTACGGTCTGGATGCCGCCGTTTTGATGAATCCCAAGGTCTGGGAAGCCTCCGGTCACGTTGATAGCTTCAATGATGCCCTAGTCGACTGCAAGAATTGCAAACAGAGACTGCGGGCTGATCATCTAATTGAGGACAAACTTGATATCAAAGTCGAGGGCCAGAGCATGGACGAGCTGAGACAGATCATTCAGGATAATGAGTTGAAATGCCCTCGCTGTGGTAGCCATGACCTGACTGAGCCGCGTCAGTTCAATATCCTTTTTGCCGCTACTCGTGGGGTGGTG
>CAZLGC010000059.1:0-4072 GCA_964559275.1 uncultured Candidatus Saccharibacteria bacterium | reverse complement strand
ATCTTTGTGTGTGCGTTGGGGAAGAGAGCTTTGATATAGTTGGTCAATTCCGCCGCTTGGTCGTACCCAATTTCCATGATTATGGTCGAGCCGGAAATATCATATCTTTTCACCTGATCGAGAAAATTTTTAATTAGGACGGCACCTCCAGGGCCACCGTGGACGGCGTGGCGGGGTTCATAGTGAATACCTTCCGTCAGCTCGCGGGGAACCGGGGTGGGCTCGTAGCCGTACTTGTCCATGTCAGCGTAGGGTAGATTAGCCAAAATCAACAGGTGCTGATTTCTGAGCGGGGCGGAGGGGTCAAACAACGGTTCCAGAAGGTTGCCTTCGTAAAAAGTTATGTTGTTGCCAACTCGGTTCTTGATGGCGTTGAGGGAAGCGGTACGCAGCGCGTTAGGGCAGACATCGGTGGCGAGATACGTGTGTTGGGGAATCTCCTTTGCCATGGAGACGGCGATACAGCCAGAGCCGGTGCCAACGTCAAGGACGTAGGTGGGCGGGATACCGGCCAGTTCCTGAATGGCGGTTTCAATCAGGTGCTCGGTTTCCGGTCGAGGAATTAGGACGGATTCGTCAACATAGAAATCATTGCCCCAAAACTCACGCTGGTTGGTGAGATAAGGGATAGGGTAGGCACGCAGTCTTTTTAGTTTCATCTCCTCCAGGCGGTGCAATTGCTCGGCACTTAGAGTCTCGGATGGATGAGAGAGAACATAGTTGCGGTCTTTTCCCAGCACGTGCGCCAAAAGCAGCTCCGCATCTAGGGCAGGGGTCTGCGAGATCGGAACAAAAGCTTTGGTCAATTCTTGGAGATGATGAGAAACCATATAAATTTCAACTACCTAGTTTAGATAACTTTGCTTCCTTGTCAGCTTCCGTCAAGGGCTCGGTTAGTCTATTCAAGTTCCCTTCCATTATATCAGGAAGGTTCTTGAGAGACAATTTGATGCGATGATCGGTAACCCGGTCTTGCGGGAAGTTGTAGGTTCTTATCTTTTCGCTGCGATCACCGGTGCCGATTTGGGAGCGGCGCAGATCCGAAGCCTCTTTGGCTCGTTTGGCTTCTTCGGCTTCGACTAAGCGGGAGCGGAGGATGCTCAGGGCCTTTTCTTTGTTTTTGTGTTGCGATTTTTCGTCTTGGCAGGAAACGACGGTATCAGTTGGGATGTGAGTGATGCGCACGGCGGAGTCGGTGGTGTTTACGCTCTGCCCGCCGGGGCCGCTGGATCGAAAAATATCTATCCGCAAGTCCTCGGGATTGATTTCAAAATCTTGCTCCTCAACTTCGGGCATGACGGCGACGGTGACCGTGGAAGTATGGACCCGCCCTGATTTTTCGGTTTCCGGCACACGCTGTACCCGGTGAACGCCGCGTTCATACTTCATTTTGGCGAAAGCCCCGTGTCCTTTTACTTCAAAAATAATTTCTTTGAAACCACCGATGCCGGTGCGATTTGAGTGCATTACATTTATGCTCCAGCCCTGGTTTTCAGCGAACTTCGAATAAGCACGGAAAAGCTCAGCGGCAAATAGCCCTGATTCATCGCCGCCGGCGCCGGCGCGGATTTCCATGATGACATTTTTGTTGTCATTTGGGTCTTGGGGGATCAGGGCGTATTTGAGATCTTCTTCCAGTTGCTGTTTCTTGTTTTCAAGTTCCGTTACCTCTTTCTCGGCGTCGGCTTTCATATCCGGGTCCGAAAGCAGTTCTTTAGCACCGGTAAGATCGGCTTCGGTTTTTTCCAGTTCATTTACCTTAGAAACTGTTTCCTCAAGCTCAGACTGTTCCTTGGAAAGTTCAGCTAGTTTCTTAGGATTAGAAGCAATCTCAGGGGAGCTGAGTTTTTTGGAGAGCTCGTCGTAGCGGTCTCTGAGTTTTTCTAATTGCGGTAACATCAGATTATTGATTTTTTCTATTGGGGGTGCTAAGCTTAGTTGTTAGCAAAGGAGGATCGAAATTGGAAAACTTCTGGGGCACTGTAACGCTGGTTATGGCGATGGCAATGATCTTCGTGGGATTTCCGTCTCAGCTGATCAAGCATTATCGAGAGAAAAGGTGTGGTCTAACGATGCCGCTGATACTGATACCGTTGTCGCTCTACTTTGCCAGGATCAATTATTGCGTACTGATCAAATCATGGTACATTTTGATTCCTGACGTATGTGGAGCGTTGCTAATGAGTATTGGGTTAGTGCAGTACTTCCTTTATCGTCGTAATCGCTAAGGCTTCTCGGAATTGCGAGGAGTCTTCTTTTATTAAAAAACCTGCCTCTAGTTTAGCATAAAGCAGGCTTTCGGTTTAGCTATTTTTCTACTTTTTTGGCAATCCGCTTGGCTTTGACTTCCTTGCGTTTTTGACGCCGGCTCTTTAAAGGTTCTTTGCTTTTCTTGCCGAAGCGGGCTTTAAACTTATCAACCTGTCCGGCGGTATCGATCAGCTTCTTTTTGCCGGTATAGAGTGGATGGCAGGCAGAACAAATTTCAACGTGAATATCTTTGACGGTAGAACCAGTAACAAAAGAGTTGCCACATGAACAAGTGACTTTGGCGTCGCTGTAATAGGTTGGGTGGGTCTTAGCTTTCATACGCAGGTAATAATACGCGCTATCTTTAGGTATGTCAAGGCTAAAATTATTACTCGCTAAGAGATCTTTTGATAATAGGTTTTCCCTTGCTAAATCTTGGTGATTAGTTTATACTAGAAAACGCAAATTTAGGATTACGAAACGTCAAGTTACGCTATAAACAAACGATAATTTTACGTTTCGCGTTTTAAATTCTGCGTTTTATCAAGTATCACTCATGCGCACTGATTATTCCTGTCCTGTCCCGCCGCTGGCGGGATCCGGGGATAAAATGACGGCGCAGAGGCTTAAGGAAAAAGTATGGAACAACCCAAGCTCGAGGATTTCCTCGCGGCGGGTGCTCATTTTGGACACCAAGCTTCCAAGTGGCATCCGAAAATGAAACCGTACATCTATACGGAACGCAATACGGTTCACATCATTGACTTGCAGCAGACTCAGGATAGGCTGAAGCAAGCTCAAGAATTTGTGGCCGATCTGGTGGCAAATGGTGGCACGGTTCTTTTTGTTGCCACCAAACGCCAGGCGCAAAAGACAATCAAAAAAGTCGCCGAGCAGATAGAGATGCCCTACGTCAACGAGCGTTGGCTGGGAGGCACTTTTACAAACTTCGGATCAATCAAAAAGCAGATTAAGAAGCTGGAAGATTTGGAAAAGAAGCGCCAGAGTGGAGAACTGGGCAAGTATACCAAAAAAGAACAAGTCATGTTTGACAAAGAAATCGATCGTTTAACCCGCTTCTTCGGCGGGCTCAGGAAAATGTCAAAATTGCCTGAGGCGATCTTTGTAATTGATCTTAATGAGGAAGCCAGTGCACTTCGCGAGGCCAAGCGTAAAGGCGTCAAGATTATGGCGGTTTGCGATACCAATGTTGATTGCAGTAAGGTTGATTACTGCATTCCGGCCAATGATGACGCAGTCAAAGTTATCGAGCTTATTACGGCCGCGATCGGCGAAGCTGTAATCGAGGGCCGCAACAGGCTGAAAACTGCCAGTGTTGCCAAAGCCGAAGGCAAAGATGATGCCAAAGGTCAAGAAGCTAAAAAACCTAAAACAGAAGATAAAGAAAAATAGATCAATAATTTCTATTTTCCACTTTCCAATTTCTATGATTAAAGCTAGTGACGTCAAAAAACTGCGTGACCAGACTGGTGCGCCGATGATGAAAGCCAAAGAAGCCTTAAAAGAAGCCTCCGGTGATGTGGCCAAGGCGGTTGAGATTTTGCGTAAGAAGGGTGCTGAAGTTGCCGCCGAAAAAGCCAGTCGCGAGGCCAGCGAAGGGATAATTGCTTCTTACATTCACAATAATAACAAAGTTGGTGTTATGGTGGAGCTCAATTGCGAGACTGATTTTGTTGCCCGCAACGAGGAGTTTCAGCAGCTGGGCAAGGATATTGCTATGCAGATAGCGGCGATGAATCCGCTGGTAGTAAGCCCTGACGACATTGATGAAAATATTCTGGAAAAAGAAAAAGAAGTATAT
>CAZLGC010000058.1:0-4086 GCA_964559275.1 uncultured Candidatus Saccharibacteria bacterium | reverse complement strand
TAAAAAATACTATTATAAGCAATTAATTCACCGCGTGGGTAATTGCGGTGGCAAGTATAAACAATATGGCTGAAGAAAAAGCCAAATTCGATCGTTCCAAACCCCACGTAAACGTGGGCACCATCGGTCACGTTGACCACGGAAAAACTACTCTGACTGCAGCTATGACGACTTGTCTGGCTGAAGAGGGTAAAGCCAAAGCCCGGGCATTTGACACTATTGACAATGCGCCGGAAGAAAAAGAACGCGGTATCACGATTGCGACCGCGCACGTTGAGTATGAAACTGACAAGCGTCATTATGCTCACGTTGACTGCCCGGGTCATGCTGATTACATCAAGAACATGATTACCGGTGCAGCGCAGATGGATGGTGCTATTCTGGTGGTGTCAGCTGCCGATGGTGCTATGCCTCAGACCAAAGAGCACATTCTCTTGGCTCGCCAGGTTGGTGTGCCGGAGATTGTTGTCTTTTTGAACAAAACCGATATGGTTGATGACCCGGAACTTATTGACCTGGTAGAACAGGAAGTTCGGGAACTTCTGACAAAGTACGAATTTGACGGCGAAAACGCTGCTGTTATCAAGGGTTCTGCCCTAAAGGCTCTGGAATGTGACAATCACAAAGAGGATTGCGAAACCTGCAAACCGATCTTTGAGCTCGTTAAAGCTCTAGATGAAAAAATTCCGGAACCGAAGCGCGACACTGATAAACCTTTCCTGATGCCGATCGAGGACATTTTCTCTATCGAAGGTCGCGGTACTGTTGTAACCGGTCGCATCGAGCGTGGACAGATCAAACTTAATGACGAGGTCGAAATCGTCGGTCTGCGTGACACTCAGAAAACAGTCGTCACCGGTATTGAGATGTTCAACAAACAGCTCGATGAAGGTATGGCTGGTGATAACGCCGGGATTCTGCTGCGCGGCACCAAGAAAGATGACGTCGAAAGAGGTCAGGTGCTGGCGGCTCCGGGTTCCATCACTCCTCACTCTGAGTTTGAAGCTAAGGTTTACATTCTTACTAAAGAAGAGGGCGGTCGTCATACTCCTTTCTTCAAAGGCTACAAGCCCCAGTTCTATGTCCGGACTACTGATGTTACCGGTGAGGTAACCGAGCTCCCGGAAGGTGCTGAGATGGTCATGCCTGGTGATGATGTCAATCTCAAGATCAAGCTTTCTGCCCCGGTGGCCATGGAAGACGAAATGAAATTTGCTATCCGTGAGGGTGGCAAAACTGTCGGCGCCGGAATCGTAACCAAAATCATCAAGTAGTTTACTGATACGTCCCCTCTCTCCAAGTGAGTGAGGGGATTACCAGTAAATTAATTACTAGGTGCCCGAACTGGCGGGCCTGCGTGGATCGATCATGCCGAAGAAAACTGAATCGAAAAGCGCGAAATCTGCTAAGCCCAAAGCAGCTAAGAAGGCTGCTAAGACACCAGACAAGGAGGAGGGCAGTCAGCGGATTCGCATCAAGATCAAAGCGTATGATCACAAGATAATTGATCAGTCGGCCAAGCAGATTGTTGATACGGCCAAGCGGACAGGTGCTTCCATCACTGGTCCGGTGCCTTTGCCAACTGAAAGTAGCAAGTATACAGTCATCAGATCGCCTTTTGTGCATAAAGATTCCCGCGAGCAGTACGAAATGAGAGTGCACAAGCGCCTGATTGATATCGACGGCCCTTCGGCAAAAACGGTTGATTCACTGATGAACCTTAACCTGCCCAGTGGTGTCGATGTCGAGATAAAAATGTAATGTCCTCTCGAGGGCATTGACTGATTCAAGTCCTTTGGTAATCTCCAAAGATCCCCCAAGGATACTGAATCGGCCAAGCTAAAACCGTAGATTTCTGAAATCTAGGCGGTTTCCTGGTCGATTGCAGAGATGTACGGTTTTTTCTAACTTCAATGAAGTTTATCCTAGGCAGAAAACTTAGCATGAGTCAGGTTTTTGACAAAACCGGAAAAGTGATTCCGGTGACTTTGATAGAAGCCGGCCCGTGTGTTGTTACGCAGGTTAAAACAGCCGACAAAGATAAGTATACAGCCGTGCAGCTCGGTTTTGGCAAACGCCGTAAAGTTTCCAAACCATTGGCAGGTCACCTCAAGGATTTGGGAGAGTTTCGCTACCTTAGAGAATTTCAGGTTCCGGAAAAAACTGAATTGAAGCGGGGCGACAAAGTTACCGCCGACATTTTTTCTGCCGGAGACGAGGTGACTCTTTCCGGTTTTTCCAAAGGCAAAGGTTTCCAAGGGGTGGTCAAGCGCCACAACTTTTCCGGTGGTCCGGCCAGTCATGGTCATCGCCATGTTCTGCGCAGTGCCGGTTCAATTGGCGGAGCTTATCCTCAG
Source organism: uncultured Candidatus Saccharibacteria bacterium (assembly GCA_964559275.1). GTDB lineage: Bacteria > Patescibacteriota > CALEFQ01 > CALEFQ01 > CALEFQ01 > CAZLGC01. Next base: position 1,729 of record CAZLGC010000058.1, on the reverse strand, counting down.
CATGTCCGCAAAGGCTTGAAAATGGCGGGTCGCATGGGAAATGAGCAGGTTACTATCAAGAAAACACCGCTCGTTTCTGTTGATTCCAAAAAGAATGTAATTGCTGTTAAGGGTCCGGTTCCGGGACCCAAAGATAGCTTGATAATGATACAAGGTAAATAGTATGGCGAAGGTAGAGGTTTACAAAGAAACAGGGGAAAAATCAGGCTCACTGCAGTTGCCGGATGAAGTTTTTGCTGTTAAACCTAAGGAAGAGCTTGTGCACCAGGTTCTGTTGGCTCACGATTCGCGCAGCCGCGTTAACCTGGCTCACACCAAGACTCGCAGCGAGCGCCGTGGTGGTGGTGCCAAACCCTGGCGCCAGAAAGGCACCGGGCGCGCCCGCGCCGGTTCCCGGCGGTCTCCGATTTGGATTGGTGGTGGTGTTATTTTCGGTCCTCGTCGAGAACGTAAGTTTAAGAAAAAAGTCAACACCAAGGTCAAACGACAGGCCCTGCTAATGGTTCTGTCTGATCGGGTTTCCAATAAGAAATTTATCATTGTTGATAAGCTTTCCATCACCAAGCCCAAAACCGGTGACCTGATAAAGGTTTTGGACAAGCTGCCGATGGGTGAAAAAACTACCTTGGTAGTATTGCCAGGCGAGAAATCAGACCAAGCTGTCAAACTGTCAGCCCGTAATATTCCCGGCGTGGGAGTAATTCGAGCCGACAGCTTGAATGTACGTGACTTGCTTAGTCACGAATATGTTCTGCTGCCAAAGTCCAGCGTAGAACTGCTTCAAAAGACGTACGCTGGCAAGACAGCTGTCAAACCGAAGCCTAAGCGAAAGGCACCGGCCAAGAAGAAGGCCGCAACTAAAGCAGCTGCGAAATAACTTTATGGCTCTTTTCGGAAAAAAGAAGGAAGAATCAAAACCAGATTCTAAACCGGTAGCACCAACCGGCGCTCCGGGTAGTGGCATGATTATGCCCGGAACCGGCGGTAAATCGGAAAAGACAGGAAAGAAAAGCAAATCCCGTAAACTTAAATCCAATACCGGTTTAGCTTATCGGGTGCTGCTGTGTCCGATTATTTCCGAGAAAGGAACAATGCTGGCGGAAGGTAATACTTATCTTTTTCAGGTAGCAAAAAAAGCCAGCCGTCAGGATGTTTCCCGAGCCATAAAGGCTGTTTACGGAATTGTTCCTCTAAAAGTTCGCCTGATCAATGTCAGCGGCAAGAGTCGCAAGCAGAGAAATGTCCAAGGCTGGACAGCGGACTGGAAAAAGGCAATGGTAACATTGCCGGCGGATCAAAAAATTGATTTATACGAAGGAGTATAACTACTTAAATGCCAGTTAAGACTTACAAACCGCGAACTCCCGCCCGGCGATACCTATCGAATGTTGATTATAGTGGCTTAGATAAGAAAAAGCCGCGCAAGGCGCTAACCAAGGGAAAACGGCAGAAGGCCGGTCGTAATGTCCAAGGCAAACTGACTGTTCGCCACCGGGGCGGGGGACACAAGCGTAAATACCGGCACATAGATTTCAAACGTGATAAGTTTGGTGTCAGTGCCCGGGTTGAGTCTGTGGAATACGATCCTAATCGTTCGGCTTTCATTGCTCTGCTTGTCTATCAGGACGGTGAGCGACGTTATATTCTGGCCCCGGAGCAACTTAAGGCCGGTGACCAGGTTGTTTCTTCTCAGCAATGATTTTTAATCCAATAACGGTTTTCCCGGAAC
>CAZLGC010000057.1:0-4270 GCA_964559275.1 uncultured Candidatus Saccharibacteria bacterium | reverse complement strand
AAGGATCTGAAATGAAATTGAGCATGAACCTCCTGAAAAGTAAAGGGGGATTTTGAGCGATGACTGAAAACGGAATCGGAATATGTGAATGGGAAACATGGACAAGGTTAAGCGATGATCAAACCGATCTTCGTTCGATTCCCGATACATGTCTTAACAACTTCGAAGTCCTGGGCTGCAAAGAGTGGGGGCGTCTGCGCTAATGCGAAATATAATTAGTACCGGCCCCCAAAACCCCCTGTGGTTTTTTTTTATGTCAAGAAACTTAGGGTTGATTGTAGGCGTATAATAGGGTAGACTGCACATACTGTCTAAAAAATTAGCTATGTTGTGGCAACTTATAATTGAAAATCCGATTTACGGACTGGCGGCAATTGTGGCTATTATTTTTGCAATCTCATTCCACGAGTTTGCTCATGCCTATGCTGCTTACAAACTGGGCGACAATACGGCCAAGGATTTGGGGCGTCTAACAATTAACCCGCTCAAGCATCTAGATGTCGTCGGAACCATTCTTTTGATTATCGCCGGTTTTGGTTGGGGGAAGCCGGTGCCTTTCAACCCGTATAACTTAAAATATCCCAAGTGGGGGCCGGCCATAGTCTCCATTGCGGGACCTTTATCCAACATCATTCTGGCGATAGTTTCGGCGGTGATTCTCAAGCTGGCGATTATGAACGGGCTTTCCCCTGAAAACGGTCTGACTTTTCTGCTTTTTAACTTGGTACTGATCAATGTCATCCTGGCAGTGTTCAATCTTATCCCGGTGCCGCCGCTGGATGGATCCAAAATTCTCTACGCGGTTCTGCCTGAGCGGATGGCCGGGTCAGTGGCGGCGCTGGAGCGCTACGGTCCATATGTTCTGATATTTATTGTCATATTTGCCGGTACTTTGTTTGGAGCTTTCTTTAGCCTAGTTAGTCAATGGATATACAGTTTTGTGTTCTAGCTCTTGACTCGCTAAAAGCCTTTTGCTAGAATTAGCCTTACTTACTGATTATCCACAGTAAGGGTTTGTTGTTATGCCCACAATCAGTCAACTTGTCCGCAAAGGACGATCAAAATCTAAGAAGAAGTCGAGTGTACCGGCTTTACAGACGCAGTTTAACCACAATAAGAACCGTTCGGTTAAATTGCCCAAAGGCAGCCCATTTAAGAGGGGAGTAGCCATAAAGGTCAGCACCACGACTCCGAAAAAACCGAATTCCGCTCTTCGGAAGATTTGTCGTGTTCGTCTTACTAACGGTATGGAAGTGACTGCTTATATTCCGGGCGAAGGTCACAATCTTCAGGAGCACTCGATTGTCCTGATTCGCGGTGGCCGCGTCAAAGATTTACCCGGTGTTCGCTATACGGTTGTCCGTGGTCGTTTGGACACGGCCGGAGTTGAAGGCCGCATGCGCGGACGCAGTCGCTATGGCACCAAGAAGGGTGGAACAGTAGCACCGGGAGCCGCCGGGCCCGCTGCCACCGAAGGTGAGGCTGGAGGCGGAGGCGGAGACAGTGCCGGTGCTGACAAACCCGCCAGCGAGTAAACCCCGAAGCTAAATCCAAACTCTTAAAATCTAAATCATGCGTCGTAGCCGAGCCAAACGAAGATGGATTAATCCCGACCCAAAATTTGGGAGTCTTCAGGTAGCTCGGTTCTCCAATATCCTTATGGAAAGGGGTAAAAAGAGTACCGCCCAGAAGATAATCTACGGTGCCTTTGATGATATAAAAGCCAAAACTAAGCAGGATCCACTAGAAGTTTTCGACAAAGCGATCAGAAACGTTGGTCCTTTGCTTGAAGTCAAAGGTCGTCGAATTGGCGGCGCCAATTATCAGATTCCACACGAGGTCCATGGTCATCGTCGGGAAACTCTAGCTTTCCGTTGGATCATCGAAGCCGCTCGTGGCCGACGCGGCAAAAGTATGCGCCAGGCCCTGGCGACAGAACTGATTGATGCTTCGCGCAAAGAGGGCGGGGCTATGAAGAAACGTGCCCAGGTTCACAAAATGGCCGAAGCCAACAAAGCTTTTGCTCACTTTGCGGTTCGCTAAAACTTAAAAATAAAATTCACTCCATCCAAAATGTCCAGAGAATACTCGTTAGAAAAAACTAGAAACATCGGAATTGTCGCTCATATTGATGCCGGTAAAACGACAGTCACAGAGCGCGTTTTATATTACACTGGTCGCAAGCACAAGATCGGCGAAGTTCACGAGGGCGAGGCTGAAATGGACTGGATGGAGCAGGAACAGGAGCGCGGCATCACCATTACCTCGGCTGCGACCACCTGTTTTTGGAACGAGAACCGAATCAATATCATCGATACTCCTGGTCACGTTGATTTCACCGCCGAAGTAGAGCGCTCTTTGCGTGTTCTCGATGGCGCCGTGGTTGTTTTTGACGGTGTAGCCGGAGTGGAACCGCAGTCGGAAACGGTTTGGCGCCAAGCTGACAAATACAAAGTTCCGCGCATTTGTTTTATAAACAAACTGGATCGAACCGGTGCCGATTTTGAATTTGATGTCAATTCTATCAAGGAACGTCTGACCGAAAACGCTGTGATTGTTCAGATCCCGGTCGGAATTGAGGACAAGCTGGAGGGTGTGGTTGATTTGGTTCGGCAAAAGGAACTTATTTTCTCCGGTGAACTTGGCAAGGACGTCGAGGAGAAAGAAATCCGCGATGATTTGAAAGAAGAGGCCAAAAAGTGGCGCGAGCAGATGATTGAAAAAATTGTTGAAAAAGACGACAAGCTGATGGAAGCTTATCTGGAAGGCAAGGAGATCAGCGAGGAAGACTTGAAGAAAACTTTGCGTGCCGCTACCTTGAAATACGAACTGATTCCGGTTTTTTGCGGTTCCGCGCTCAAAAACAAGGGTGTTCAGCCTATGCTCGACGGCGTTATCGATTACCTACCCTCACCTTTGGATGTGCCGCCGGTGGAGGGGACTGACCCCAAGGATCCCGACAAAACCGAAACTCGCGAGTGCAAAGATGACGCTCCTTTTTCCAGCCTGGCTTTCAAGGTCGCTACTGACCCTTATGTTGGCACTCTAACCTTTTTCCGGGTTTATTCCGGTACGGTCAAAGCCGGCTCCTATGTTCTCAATGTTAACAGCGGGAAAAAAGAACGGGTCGGACGGATAGTCCGCATGCATGCTAATAAGCGTGAGGACGTTGAAGAGGTCTACTGCGGAGAAATTGCTGCCTTCGTTGGACTAAAGAATACCAAGACTGGTGACACGCTGTGCGACGAAGCTCATCCGATTATGCTGGAGAGCATCACCTTCATTGAACCGGTCATTTCCATGGCAATTGAGCCGAACACTAAAGCTGACCAGGAAAAGCTGGGTGTGGCTTTGAACAAACTGTCCGAAGAGGATCCAACTTTCCGGGTGGAGACCAATGAAGAAACCGGCCAGACTATAATCTCTGGTGTCGGCGAGCTGCAGTTAGATGTTTTGGTTGATCGCATGAAGCGGGAGTTCAAGGTTGAAGCCAAAGTCGGCAAACCTCAAGTTGCCTATCGTGAAACCGTTACCGCTCCTTCTACGGAAGTGGAAAGCAAATATATCAAGCAAACCGGCGGCCGTGGTCAGTATGGCCACGTTTGGTTGCGCCTGGAACCGATGAAGCGGGGCAAAGGCTTTGAGTTTGTTGACGAAGTCAAGGGCGGGGTAGTTCCGCAAGAATACATCCCGGCGGTTGAAAAGGGTGTTAAGGAAGCGATGGAAAATGGTGTCTTGGCCGGTTATCCGGTCGTTGACCTGCGCGTCGTTCTCTATGACGGCTCCTATCACGAAGTCGATTCATCTGAAGCCGCTTTCAAGGTAGCTGGTTCTAAGGGTCTCAAAGACGGCGTCAAGAAAGGCAAACCGGTATTGCTGGAGCCTATTATGAAACTGGAAGTTGTTTGCCCGGAAGATTATATGGGTGATGTTGTTGGTGATCTTAATTCTCGTCGGGCTCAGGTGGAAGAAATCAGCGACCGGGCTAATCTAAAAGTAATTGACGCCAAGGTTCCGCTGGCAGAGATGTTTGGTTATACCACCGTCCTGCGTTCGCTGACACAAGGGCGCGGCGTTCCCAATATGGAATTTGATCACTACGATCCGGTACCGCCGAATATAGCGCAGGAAATTACGGGCGAAGATAAAAAGGCCTAGAATTAGGTTATTTGCCAAATTCGGATAAACTCAAATGCTGATTGTTGACAATATTGAGGCCCTCTGTTACACTTTGTAACTGACAGGGGAAATATGATTTTCCCCCATTTAA
>CAZLGC010000056.1:0-4784 GCA_964559275.1 uncultured Candidatus Saccharibacteria bacterium | reverse complement strand
GCTCTCTTCATAGCTATTGTTATTGCCTCTGCGCTTGATCCCATTGTCGACCGGTTGCAGAAGAAGAGGGTCCCACGCTGGTTAAGTGTGTTGGTGATCCTTATCATTATTCTGGGAATAATCGGTCTGGTCATATTTCTGATGATACCTCCGGTCAAGAACCAAATTGACCAGCTGACTAGCAATATCCCGGTTGTCTTAGATCAGTTTCAGAACCTGAAAGAACTGGCGATAAGATACAATATAATCGACAACTCCCAGGGTTTGCTTCAGGCTGTCGGTAACTGGCTAGGTAATACTGCTGGCTCGGCTTTTTCTCAAATTTCAGGGGCTTTAGGTGGTATTATCACCATTATTACTATTGTTGTTCTCTCGGCCTACCTAGTTTCCCAGGAGAAAGGCGTCAAGCGATTCGTCAAAGCGGTTTCCCCGGCTAAGTATCGGCCATATATAATGTACTTGACTGATCGTGTCCAAAGCAAAATGGGCGCCTGGTTACGTGGTCAATTGCTGTTGATGATAATTGTCGGCGGGCTGACTTATCTAGGCTTATGGTTGATGGGGGTTGATTACGCGCTACTACTGGCTATCATTGCTGGCCTCCTGGAAATTATCCCGATTATCGGCATCCCAATTGCGATTATCCCGGCTTTGATTATTGCTTTCACCCAATCTCCGATTCTGGCCTTGTTTGTCCTGATCTTGTATATAGTCATTCAGCAGGTAGAAAACCATGTCTTGGTGCCGCGGATTATGCATAAAGCAGTCGGCTTGAACCCGGTGTTTGTCATCCTGGCTCTTCTGGTCGGTTACGAACTGGGTGGCATCTTGGGAGTAGTTCTGTCTGTACCGGCAGCAACGGCGGTGGCGGTGTTTGTACGGGATTTCTACGACTACAAGTTTGATAAGAAAAAGAAAGTCATCGAGAAAGCTGCTAAAGACGCAGCTAAAAATGGCGATGACGTCAGCTTTGCTGCTTAACAAAAACTCTCTCTGTCCGAAAATAGACAGTTTCGGCTGGAGGGAGTTTTTGTTGACATAGCAACCCAAATCTGTATACTTGCTATGTTGTTTCAGTGAAGAAACAGTTTATTAATCTCTGTAAGGAGGGAGTGTCGTGAGTCGAGACGAGGCGAAGGCAGTGGTTTTGGCAGTACTGAAAGAGGAATTCGGAATCGATAGTGATGTTTCGGAGGATCAGGTTCTGGATGACAGTGTCGGAATCGATTCTTTGGACAGGCTCAATCTGATTATGAAGCTGGAAGAGGAGCTTGGAGAGCCGACAGGAGAAGAGATCCAGATTCCGGATAGCAAAACCGATGGGGTCGAGACCCTGGGGGAGCTCATCGATCTGGTCGTGGAAATCATGTCGGAATAGCTAATCCTCTCAAATAGCCAAGTCAACTGCAAGCCGACTCATAGGGCTTCCCTCGGGAGGCCCTTTTGCTTTGCTAACTCAGTAAAATGAGCTATAATAAAGCCAATATGGGTAAACTTTTTGTAGTAGCAACCCCAATCGGTAATTTGGAGGATATTACGTTACGCGCGCTTAGGATTCTCAAAGAAGTAGATCTGATAGCGGCCGAGGACACCCGGACCACTCGTAAACTGACGTCTCGTTTTGATATTGCGACTCCGATAGTGACATATTTCCAGCACTCGGGTCCGGTCCAGGTCAAGAAAATAATTGATGAGCTTGGGACGGGCAAGGATATTGCTCTGGTTTCCGAGGCGGGAACACCTGCCATTTCCGATCCGGGAACGATTCTAGTCGCCGAAGCTGTTAAGCAAGGAATTGAAATCGTTCCTATTCCGGGGGTGGCGGCGGTGACTGCATTGGCCAGTGTGGCCGGCCAGCCGGTTGATCGCTTCGCCTTTTATGGTTTCCTGCCTCAGAAAAAAGGCCGCGAGCGGCTGATTAAGCAAATGTTGGCCGAAGATAAGACGGTTATCTTCTATGAGTCACCGCATCGGATAATAAAAACTTTGCAGCAGATTTCCAAGGCGAAGTCCGAACCGGTTGAGGTCGTGCTTGGTCGTGAGCTGACAAAAAAATTTGAGGAAATAATGAGAGGTAGAGTTGAAGATATTCTAGCGAAACTTGAAGAGAGAGAACAGATAAAAGGGGAGTTTGTTGTGCTCCTTAGAAAAGCAAAACGCAGAACTTAAAACGCAAGGTAATTTCACATTTTACGTTATGGGCAAATACTACGTAACAACTCCAATCTACTACGCCAACGACAAGCCGCACATTGGTCATGCTTACACCACCGTTGCGGCGGACGTGCTGGCGCGTTACCATCGGCTCAAAGGCGATGAGACTTGGTTTTTGACTGGAACCGACGAGCATGGCGCCAAGGTGGCAGCGGCGGCGAAAGAAGCGGGAGAGGAGCCAAAAGCTTATGTGGACAAGCAGGCCGTGGCCTTCAAAAAATCCTGGCATGGGCTTGATATCTCTTATGACGATTTCATCCAGACGACCGAACCTCGCCATGAAACCGGTGCTCAAAAGTTTTTGAAAACTCTCAAAGACAAAGGGGCCCTGTACAAGGATACTTACAAAGGTTTGTACTGTACCGGTTGCGAGAAATTTATGACGGAAAAGGAACTGGTTGACGGCGAGTGCCCGGATCACAAAAAGAAGCCCGAGCTGATCGAAGAGGAAAATTGGTTTTTCCGGTTGTCTGATTATTTGCCCAAAGTCAAGGAGCTCATTGAGTCTGGTGAGCTGGAGATTCTGCCGGAACCCAAGAAAAATGAAGCCTTGGGGCTGATTGAGCAAGGTTTGGATGACTTTTCGGTTTCGCGCCAAAAAGTGAAGTGGGGAATTCCGCTGCCGTTTGACGAGGGTCAGACTACTTACGTCTGGATCGAGGCGTTGACAAATTATCTCACCGCCCTGGACTACGAAAATGACGGGCAGAAATTCCGTGATTTTTGGCCGGCGGACATGCAGCTGATGGCCAAGGATATTCTGAAATTCCACGCGATTTACTGGCCGGCGGTTCTGCTGGCGTCAGAGTTGCCTTTACCCAAGAAACTTTTTGCGCACGGCTTTTTCACCATCAACGGCCAGAAAATGAGTAAGACTGTCGGCAACGTGATAGATTCAAATGATCTGGTTAAAAAATTCGGTGCAGACGGCACCCGCTATTTGTTGTTGGCTCAGTTTCCTTTTGGAATTGATGGCGATATTAAAGAGGGCAAATTTGTCGAAAAGTATAACGCGGAATTGGCGAATAATCTTGGCAATTTGGTTAGCCGAGTTTTAAAGATGACGCACAAATTTTTTGACGGTAAAGTACCGGAGATTAAAAAAGATATTTCTGAACTGCCACTGCAAAATGGTCAATTTATTGAATTCGATGAGCCGTATTTGTGGAAACAAGTCACAGCTTTTATCGAGGGCAAATTTGAGCCTTTTGAATGCCTAAACTCCATCTGGCGGTTTGTTAATTCTCTGAATGTCTACGTCGACAAAAACGAACCCTGGAAGCTGGCTAAGGAAGGTAAGCAGGAAGAGCTCGCGGAGGTAATGTACGATCTCCTCTATAGCCTCTATCAGCTAAGTTTCACTTTGTATCCGTTTCTGCCGACAGCGGCCACGAAGATCAAAAAAGCCCTGACAGGTACGGATTTCACGAGACTATCAGAACGCGAGCAAGAGTTACCGGCGGGACAGAAGGTTGAAGATATCGATGTACTATTTCCCAGGATCGAAAAATCGTAAATGCTAATAGACACCCACGCCCATCTTGATTTTCCGAAGTTTGATGATGATTTAGATGAAGTGATTGCCCGGGCTAAATCTGCCGGAGTGGGAAAAATCATCAACATTACTTCGTACCGCCGGGATTTTGACAAAGTCCGGGGGATTGTGATGAGCCATGATGATATCTGGCAATCAGCCGGTATTCATCCACATGACACCCAGATTCTGGCGGACCCGAATTGGCAGCAGGAGCTGACCGAGTACGCTTCGTACAAAAATGTTGTCGCCGTCGGTGAGATTGGCCTTGATTACTACGAAATGGAAAATACCAAGGCGGAGCAGAAATCGCTGTTCGTGCCGCAGCTCGAGATCGCCAGCGAACATGACCTTCCGGTAATACTACACATCCGTGATTCGTATGACGATGTCTATGACGTAGTCAAGGATAAAGATCTGCGGGCGGTGGTTCATTGTTTCAGTGGCAACCTGGCTGCAGCCGAAAAATTTCTGAAACTTGGCTATTTAATATCTTTTACCGGAATCATAACTTTCCCGAAGACGGAAAATCTTGCCAAAGTTGTCAAAGAAGTACCTTTGGAGAAAATCATGGTGGAAACGGACGCGCCTTTCCTGGCTCCGCAACGGATCCGGGGGGAGCGGTGTGAGCCGGCTTATGTTAAGGATGTGGCCGAGAAGATAGCCGAGGTTAAGGGTATTAGCTTCGCAGAAGTCGCCAAACAGACTACCAAGAATGCTGAAAAATTCTTTGGAATATGACGAAATATGATCCCGCTAAAATTGAACCCAAGTGGCAACAGATTTGGGAAAAAGAGAAACCGTTTGCCGCGGTAGATTTTTCGGATAAGGAAAAAGTCTACGTTCTGGATATGTTTCCGTACCCTTCCGGGGACGGGCTGCATGTCGGCCACGCCGAGGGTTATACAGCGACTGATATTTACTGCCGGTATCTCCGGGCCCAGGGTAAAAATGTCCTCCACCCGATGGGTTGGGATGCTTTCGGTCTACCGGCCGAAAATTACGCCATCAAAAAGAAAAAACATCCTCGTGAAGT
>CAZLGC010000055.1:0-5230 GCA_964559275.1 uncultured Candidatus Saccharibacteria bacterium | reverse complement strand
GAACCGACACCGTCAATAGTAACCCGCCAGCCGGTATTGTTCCAAACCAGTTCAACGTGGTGCCAACCGCTGGGGAAACCGCCTCCAGGCGGTCCGATTATTTTGGTAGCATAATCAAAGCCCTGCGCCCAAATCTGCCCCTGACCGCCGGCTTCGCCGCCAGTTTTTTTCAGCGTGAACCAAAAATCATCTTTGCACCCATTCCAGGGAATGCGATGGATGTGACCGAAATACAAGCTATTTAAGGGGATCATTTCAACATCCAAGCCTTTGATGTCAAATTCAAGTTTTCCCACCGCCACATCCAGTTCCTCAATTCCGGCATCCTTACTACTGTAAAAAGCGAAACCCTCAGTGCTGTTGGGATAAAATCCGTCAGCGCGAAACTGCCCACTGGCGTAAATCAAATCCGGACAGGCTGAGGTCAAATCACAGCTGCCGGACCATTCCTCTGCCCGTACCGGCACAGCCAAAACCACTGCCAGCAGTACCAACAGACCAAAAATCGAAACGTGAAGATATATCCTGGACATATAGACTACTTTCCCAAATATCTTGCTACCTTAGGGTAAACATATATTAAGCCAAAGAAGACCAATGCCATAATGGCGACATACTTTAGCACTTCCCTGAAAACTTCAGGAATCTTGGTAAAAGCAGCGGCCAGATTTCCGAAAAAGTTAGTTGCGGCTCCGGTTTGACCACCGGGTGGCCCGACGGTAAGAATGATGTTGTCAGATGCCTGCTCGGTTCCCTGATCACCCTGAGATTGGACCTGCACTCCGATACTGTAACTGTCCCCATCAGCTGCCTCCGGAGGGACTTCGAATGTAAAGAAAATCTCTTTCTCCTCGGTAGTGTAAGTTTCGCCGGTGGCGCCCCCTACCGACCAGGCAACTTCACGACTGTCATTACCGGTAAAGTGCTCGATTTCGGCCCGGCAGTTGAGTTGTTCACCGGGATCAACCCGGGAATACTTGTAGCTTTCAGCCGTTTCAATATCGGCATTCTGATTTTCCGGATCAATGATATTGACGCTGGGTCCGGCAATTGCAAACGGTCTTTCCGAATTTATGATTTCATCAGATGTCATTGTATCTTTGACCTGGACAGTGATAATGTGTTCTTCGCCGGCCGGCTTGGTAGGCACCAAGGCATATGAAGATTTACCGGAACCGGACTGCTCCTCGTCTGTCTGTCCATCTTTTGACCAAATGAAGTTGAGCGAGGACAAATCAGTCGCAGCCGCCATTTCCTCAATTTCAGAGATGCAGACCATAACCGGGTCCTGGTCACCAGCGGACAGAATACTGGTATCGTTAGTTTGCCCCAGGCACCCCTCCGTCACCAGCGTCACCGGCGTGGCTACCGGCAAAGTTAGGTCAGCGCGGTCATAGCCCCGGCCTTCGGGTGATGTTGCTTCAACAGTGAACGTGTAATTATTAGAAGTCGGCGGCGGCAAGTCAAAGAAACTAATCCCTTCAGCTCCTAAGATAACTTCGCGCTGGCCGACATCACAGAGCTCCGGCCAGTCCGGATCCTGACCATTACAGACAGATTCGCCGTTAAAATACCATTCATATTCCATATCCTCGGTTTCGCCGGTGCCGCTGACCTTGGAAACACCTAGTTTCAGCTGCTGACTATCATCAAAGGTCATAACTTCTTTGTCAGCCAGAAGATTCAGTTTCAAAACACCGGCCCCGCCGACAAACAAACGACGCTTGCCGCTGACGAGGGAAATCTTTTTAACATCATTAACCCCGACAGTAGCGACCGAAAGATCGTAGTAACCTTCGGGACCGGCCAGCTTATCCACCTGGAACTTGAATTGCATCTGCCCGACCCCGATAAAATCCATCTCATCCGCATAACCGTCACTGTCACTGTCACCATTTAAGGGATCGGTGTCCAAAATATATTCTTCAATATTAGTCAGCTGAGCATCCTCACCGCCGGTCACAAAAGTCTGATTATTCTTGCCCACTAAATATGGTGTGACTGTCAGATATTCGCCGTCCTGATTGGCAAATTTGTTGGCAAAATAACCGTCCTGGTCGGGATCATCGCCCGGTTGAACTTGTTCGATAGACGTATAACCAAAGTCCCCACGATTTATAAACATCAGTTCCTCCCAGGTATCAGACATGCCGTCACCGTCAAAATCATCATCATCGGCCGGTATCCTGGCAATGGGCTGGCAACAACCTCCATCTGCCCAGCTAAGATCCGGCTCGGTCAGCTGTGGTAGCTCTTGGCCACCGGCAACTATGCTGTTCATCGGGTAGACCAATTCGTCCTTTACCATACACCAGGCAAAATAAAGATTCTGCATACGGGTGCGGTAATTTCGAGTGGAGGCAATGGCCGCTCCTTCGGTACCAGGTTCTGGTGAGGGCGGCGCGAAATCTATGGCCAGATCAGGCATAACCGCCATCTGCTCATTTTTGGATTCTCCTTCTTTGAAAACATCAGTGGTATTCCAGAGCCATTTTATCTGCATTCGCTCGAACTTAAAAGGGAAAGGGTCAAGGAAGGAGACTTTGCGCGGCTCTTCCCGAGCCAGCTCATCCTCGCAGGGCGGCTCCGCGGTAACATCCGGAATGGCATGGCAAGCGCAGGTGTCATACGGATTCGTCGGGTCATCAACATCCTCCCCGGTCTCTTCTTCACACTGGGGCGGATAAGTCTGCCGTTCAGCTGGAATCGGTTCGGTACCGGCCTGGATGCGAACATTGCGTATTGTTACACCCTCATATGTCACATGCGGACGGCCACTTAGAAATTCACCGCCGATCCAAGCCTCTACACCATCCCGATCACTCAGGCTAGCCGGTCCATATGGAACGCCCCCAGGAGAGTTTAGAATTGGTGACCCGTTTGACTGATTAACAGCCAATGAGCTTGGCTCAGCCTGACCACCATGTAGAGTTACCTCGATTTTATAAAATTCATTGGAATCCCAAGTAAAGCGATCGCCAATTCCTGCACCAGGTACAGCTGTTCCATTAAACATCCCGATTCCCTGCATCAGAATACTATTAGAATAAGGATGACCCATACCTATCGGCCATTTTTTTATACCGAATCCCCAGTTGCTATTGTCACACTCAGTATTAACTGTACCGTCCTCGTTACAGGGATCGCACCAGCCGGGTTTTGTTGACCACATATTGAACATGTAGCCATCCTTGCCTCCGGAGGAAAGAGTGGAGACATCGTTGTCAATTCCTCTAGCCTCAAATTCGATATGTACATATTCAGTAGAAAAGTTATCGCCGAGCATTAAAACCAAAGCACTAGGGTTTTCTAGTAGATAACCGTCGTCTGTGAATTGACCGTACCATTTTTCCCAGCCGTAACCTTCTGGTCCTAACTCACTTTCTAATTCGTCAATTGCTGCCGCTGCTCCCCCGGTTAGATCTAGTGATAAATCATATTCAATGTCAGCCGCCTGGGTAATACCAGGAATAAAAAGAAAACCCAAAGTAACACCAAAGGCGCCGAGACAAACAGTAATTTTATTGGCTCGTCTTTCCAAAAAACTTGGCATTTTGTTATCTCAACGAATCGAAACTCGACCAGAAATCCGGAAAACTAAATACAAAACTGCGAGGATAGCGATTCCGATTGCGACCGCCTGCACTGCTAATCTAAACGGAGCCGGTACCAGATTCGCCACAGCTGCCATACCACGCTGGAACCATGATCCGGCACTGATCTCTGCCCCCGGCTCGTTAATATACAGGATCACACTATCGGAAGCTTCATAAACAACGCCACTTTCACTATCAATTCCCCTGACAATTAAACTTACACCATAAGTGTTACCGGGTTGAGCGTTTTCAGGAACAGTAAAATTGAAACTTTCCAATCCTTCACCATCGCCAGACTCAGAACCGACTTTCCAGTAATAAGTATTTAGAGTCGTTTCCGGGAAATTCTTTATCTCGGAAACAAAAGTTATATCTTGCCCCGGTTCCCCGACGGTCATTCGCTGTTTTGAACCCTTGCCAACGTCAATCGGATCAGACGGAGGCTCCACAATTTCCACTACCGGCCCTTCAACTACCCATTCCCGCTCAGCTCCGCCCATCGGCTCACCTGAGCCCGGATCTATTATTTTGACTGCTACTGTCTGGGTGTCTCCCGCCGGGGCGCTCGGCATCAGCGGATACACACTCTTACCCAGGCCGGAATTAGCCTGGTCGACATCACCATCAACAGACCACTGAAAGTTAGTCCCGGAAACATCAGCTCCTGGATCCTCAATTAACTGTGATATGCAAATTTCAATCGGCTGACTGGTGTTTTCCGGAAGGGTTTCTATATCCTCTTCACCGGTAGCACAAGCAGTAGTCAGATCCAGACTGGCAACTATTGGTACACGGTGGGCAATACTGGCGCTACGGCGTGTAACCGGATCGGTGGCAATTACCTTGAATTCATATTCGGAGCCGAACTGAACATTATTGATATCACCGTCAAATCCCGGCAGATATAACAAATCTGTATCCGTCTCCGGGCCGATGGTTATCTGATAAGCACCGACGTCACAAAACTGCCCGAACATTTCGTCGTCGCATATCCTCTGGTCATTGAAATACCATTCGTAAATCAGATCCTGAAGGTTAACATCGCCTTGCAGAAGAGTGACTTCGAGAGTAAGTGAATTGTCGCCCTGGTTCGCGCCCGGTGAAACATAATCCGGCTGGCTATGCAAATTTATCTGCATATAATCACCAAGCGAAATATTGAACTGGCGCGTGCGGCCGGCAATGCCAACTAGATTATTCTCGTTGATCCCGACTGCGGAAACAGTTATTAGGTAACCGTAGTTGCCCGGGCCTGGCTCCATATCAACGACAAAATCAAAGTTCAGCGCGCCTACCCCCAGGAAATCCATGTCATCGCCGTAACCATCATTATCAGTATCACCATCAGTCGGATTAGTCCCGAGAATGTATTCTTCTACATTTGTTAATTTGTCGTCGCCGCCCGGATAATATGTAGCTCCTAAGCTGCCATTGACGGTTTCCTGCAAGGCCGGCGTCACCGTCATATACTGATCGTCCTGGTTCTTGAACTTAATAGCCATATAACCATCGTTGTCGTAGTCATCTCCGGGTTGCACCAAACTTAGAACATTTTCGGCGGTTGCTACCACACCATTTATTGTTTCGCCTGTGAAATAGCGGCGTTCCCAATTATCTCCCATACCATCCCCATC
>CAZLGC010000054.1:1356-5507 GCA_964559275.1 uncultured Candidatus Saccharibacteria bacterium | reverse complement strand
AAGACTCATCTTGATGAATTGCCACAGCTTTTCAATGTCATTATCGGCGACATGAGTCTGGTTGGCCCTCGTCCGGAAAAGACCGTCCGAGTCGTTAATTTCCTGCGTCAAGTCCCGGGCTATGCTCGGCGACACCTGGTCAGACCCGGCATTACTGGTTGGGCCCAATTACATCATACCTACTACACACCACCGGATGAGAAACTGAAGCTAGATTTAGAGTACATAAAAAGGCGTAATCTAGCGTTTGATTTGGCTATAATATCACGTACCCTGCCTTCTACCGTGACCGAAATGCGGGCAAACGGCCGAAAATAGCAGAAAGTTTGCTATCTGGGCTGTTTTTTTTTATACTACAAGGAGAGGTTTTTATGAAAACAGAGCCCAAAAAGCGCTCTAAGTCTTTGGTTTACCCACTAATTTATCTGGCAATTGGGGTGGTGGTAGGCGGTTTTATTGCCGTGCAGATTGTCACTACCGGTTCGCTGGCTCGCAGCACCAATCCCATCCAGCCGGTTTTAGAGCTGGGCGAGACTATAGAAGAGATGCGCACGGATCAGAAAGACCTCAAGGATGAGATTAAAAATTTGCGGGCGGAAGTGGAAGTCCAGCAAGATTTGGTTGAAACCAGACGAGCTACTTCCAAGGAGCTCAATACCGAGCTGGATGATTTTGAGACGATTGTCGGCCTGAGACCGATGCAGGGACAGGGAATTGTCGTGACAATGGATGACGGTGAATATGAAGGACTCAAGGATCGCAATGATTTCAAAAATGACGCTATTATTCATTCCACCGATATCCTCGATGTGGTCAATATGCTGTGGGTGGCCGGGGCGGAGGCGATTGCTATCAATGATGAGCGGGTGGTAGGTACGACCTCCATCAACTGCATTGTTAATACAATTTTGGTCAATGAATCACATGTCGGCACCCCGCTGGAGATTAGAGCGATTGGTGACAGCGAAGAATTGGCACGTTTCATTAATGACCCGGGGCGCCTGACTGATCTGCACAGTCGCCAGCGAGAATATAATCTGGTCATAGAAACTACGGAGGCAGGAGATATTCAAATTCCAGCTTTCACAGGCACCTATGAAATTTAGCGATAAAATTAAAAAGCCTTCCGGCCCTAACTTGATATCATTTTTCCTGGCAATTTTGGTCGGTTTGCTGCTGACAGCCCAGTTCTTTTCTACTAAGAAAGTTGAGGAAATAACAGGTCCGGAGATACAGGAAAATCAGGCTTTAGAAGTAAGTATTTTAGCGGAAAGTAATGCCAATTTGCGTCAAGAAGTAAACAGTCTCCGCGTCCAGCAGCAGGAGTACAATGAAGCTCTGCAATTTCGATTGGGAGGTACTGAGGTTCTGGAAACAACATTGATGCGTTACCAGGATGCTTCGGGGATAAATGAACTATCTGGTTCCGGAGTGACGGTCATGATAGACGGACCGGTCCTGGATGTCCACTTACTAGATCTGCTGAATAATCTGCGTAATATAGGTGTGCAGGGGGTGGCCTTAAACGGACAGCGCCTGATATATAAATCGGCAATTACGCCTGACGGCTTGCAGATAAAACTGGATGGTAATGTTATAACTCCGCCTTATCGCTTTGACGCCGTGGGTGATCCCGATTTGTTAGTTACTTCCCTGGAGCGAGAGGGTGGCCTGTTGGAGCAGCTAATCCAGACATTCCCGGAAGTAGAAGTGGCAATAACAAAAAAAGACAACCTGACTTTACCAGCCTATCAGAATGAGATTACTTTCGAGTATGCGCAGGTTGCCGCAGACTAATAGAAAAGAGGAACTATCAGGAGCAAGAGCATGCCCCCGACAACCAGGGCAACGACCACCCAGGTGATTATACGAAGAGATTTTTTCATGTATGAGTAGTTATTTTAAACAAAGTTTGCAAAAAGAGGAGGAACCATTGCTGCTGCTGCGTCAGCACTGGGCCACTTTCCTGTGGCCGGTATTGCGCACAGCTCTGCTGCTGGGAGTAACTATTCCGGTAATGCCCTACGCCTTCAATTATCTCTGGTCAACAATAGTCATAATTGGTTGGTGGATCTTTGTTGTCGTCTGGGCGCTGGTATCCTGGTTTACATGGTACTTCAATATTACTTTGGTGACAAGTCAGCGCATCATTGGTATTGCCCAGCAAGGACCGTTTGCCCGCCGGGTGCGAGAGGCTCCGCATGACAAAGTTGTGGAAGTGACTTTTCAAATAAAGGGACTGTTGCCGACGATATTCGGATACGGAAATGTTGATGTTTATTTTGACGGCCAAGATAAGCCGATTACTATCAAGGCGGTGTTGGCGCCGGAAACAGTCAAGGACCAGCTGGTTAAGATCAAAGAGTACATCGCTTCCAAGTCAGCGGACAGCGACCAGGCGTCACTGGAAAAATTGGCCAAACTGCTTAAGGATAATCAGAGCGGGCACAAAGTGCCGGTCAAAGTAACTAAATCAAATCCAAAAGATGGCGAGATCGAGTGACAATCTGAGTTTGGGCAGACGCATTATTAGATCCAAGGCATTTCTGGTAATAGCAATTATCGTGTTGGTTATTTTGGGTTTGTTTCTAGGCAAAGTTATCCACCAAAAATATGAGGTTACCCAGGAAATCAAGGCGATTGAGGACAAGAAAGAAGAACTCGTCAGAGAAAATGAGAAAATGGGGGACTTGCTAGAATACCTGAAAACTGATACATATAAAGACCGAGTGGCACGTGAGGATCTAGGTTTGCAGAAGGAGGGGGAAACCGTGGTAGTAATCAGTGAAGGGGAAGACAGCGTGCAGCCCGAGGAAGAATTGCTATTGGAAGCGGAAACAGAAGAGGAAACAGTTTATGTTCCCACTTACCGTAAATGGTGGGACTACTTTTTTGCCAGCGAAGTTTGAAGGTCTGGGCTGGAAGATACTACCATCTTTCGACCTTAACCTTTAAGTAAATAATATTCATGGAAAAAAATGAATCAGGCGCCGACGCCAAGAAATCGTCGGATAGCAAATCGGTAGAGAAAAAGAAGAAACCTGAGGTTTCTAAATCCGAGGGTTCTAAGAAGGCTTCTGGTAAAAGCCCTAAAAAGGAAATCCACTGGGGGAAACTTGTTGGAGTGATTGTCGCTGTAGTTCTTATTGCCGTGGTTGCTTTCGCAATCATCATGGGGCTGGGCGTTTATAAAAAACGTTGGGACAAAGATCTCAAGGACACTCCGGTCTTGGGCGGCATTGTCAAAATGTATCCGGTGATGTGGGTAGACAGTCAGCCGATCACCTTCGGGGATTACTGGACCCATGTTAATGCGATGAAGCATTTCTTTGGTAATCAGATGGGCGTTGACTTTGAATCCGAAGAAGGGCAGCAGATGCTAGGCGAGCTAGAAAGTCAGGTCAAAGAAAAGCTCCGCGACGAAGCTATTATTTCCCAGTTGCTGAAAAAGCACGGGGTAACAGTGACACAGCAGGATCTAGAAGACGAGTTCCAGAAGTATCTGGATCAGATAAAACAGCAGGCTGAGGCCGTGGGCCAGGAAATCGGCAACGCCGAGGAAGAAGCCCTCAAGATGTTTGAGCAGCAGTTTGGTTGGACTACCAAGGAAGAAGTCCTGGAATATGCCATTCGCCCTTATGTTGAGCAGCAGAAACTGCAGGAAAAATTTGAAGAAGACGGCGGTTATAAAGAGGAAGCTAAGCAGGAAGCTGAAGAGGTACTCGAAAAAGTCAAAGCTGATCCCGATAAATTTGCGGATTTAGCCAAAGAGTACAGTGACGATGTCCAGTCAGCGGAAATGGGTGGCGAACTTGGTTTCTTTGGCAAGGGTATGATGGTAGCGGAATTCGAGGAAGTGGTTTTCGCACTGGAACCGGGTCAGATCAGCGATGAGGTTGTGGAAACCGAATACGGCTATCACATCATCAAGGTTCTGGAAGTTGACGAAGAAAAAGAAGAAATCAAAGCAGCTCATATTCTGATCATGCCGTTTGGTAGCTGGTACGAAAAAGAAAAAGAACAAATTGACGTTTCTGAGTGGTTGTAAATAAGCAAAGGCCGAGCTAGGCTCGGCCGGCGCGGGATTAGTACAGTGGCAGTACATTGCCTTCCCAAGGCAGAGGCGCCAGTTCGATTCTGGTATCCCGCTC
>CAZLGC010000054.1:0-1256 GCA_964559275.1 uncultured Candidatus Saccharibacteria bacterium | reverse complement strand
GGCCGCGAAGTCGTCGATCTCCTTGAGCTGCTGCTGCAGCTCCGGGTCCTCGGTGGGGGTCTTTGGGGTGGTGCTGGTCTCGTCGTCGACCAGCGAAATGATGTCCTGCAGTGTCAATTTCATCTCGATCTCCTCTCGTTGGGGGGGGGTGACCAGAGAGGTCACAGTTCTAGAACTATTATTTATATCATAAAAGCGGATATTTGTCAAGGGTTTTTGGCAATTTTGCAATATTTTGGCTTATTTAAGCCAAGATAGCTCAGCTGGTAGAGCAATCGCTTCGTAAGCGATAGGTCGTGGGTTCGATTCCCACTCTTGGCTCCACGTCGTACTGACACTGCAGTCTGCGCCAGCCGCTGAATCTGTCAGCACCTGGCTTCGACTTTCGTGTCAGTACTCCTCTTCCGCTCAAAATGCTGGCATTTTGAGCGGAACAAATAATAAATGCCAAACAAACAATACCTACTTGCGCTTGCCACAGTCATTGCCACCATTATCGGCGGTGGTATTTTTGCGCTGCCGTATGCTTTCTCGCAGGCGGGGCTGTGGCCGAGTTTGCTGGTGTTTGTATTGCTGGCATTCACCAACATTGTAGTGATGCTGATGTTTGGCGAAGTTGTACTGAGAACCGAAGGGACCAAGCACCAGGCGACCGGGTACGCCGGCATTTATCTGGGCAAACCCGGCAAGGGAATAATGCTGGCGGTCCAGATGCTGGGCAATTTTGGGGCTCTGCTCATCTTCACTCTCGGAGTTGGGGATTTCCTGTCCGGACTTTTCGGGGAAGGTTGGCTGGGCTATCAGCAGACCTGGGGGTTACTATTTTTTGCGGTGGCCTCGCTGCTGGTTATTTTGGGCCTGAAGACAATTGCCCGCGTTGACTTTGTCATTTTTTTGATGTTCCTGGCAATCATTGCGGTTGTTGTAATTGCTTCTTTGCCCTGTATAGATCTGATAAATTATGGCAAGATAGATATGTCCAAAATTCTATTCCCGTTTGGCATAATCATATTTTCTCTGAGCGGAGCTTCGGCGGTGCCTTTTCTGGACGATATGTTTCCCAAGGAACGCCGGCGGATGAAAAGCGTTATTATTTGGGGGGTGATAATTGCCGCTATTGTCAGTCTCGCATTTGCACTGGTGGTCTATGGCCTGGGAGGGCAAAATGTAAGCCAGGATTCGCTGGGTACCATCAGCCAGCATTTGCCGTATTATGTTTCGTTTTTAATGGGAATTTTTGGTATAATAGCTATGGG
>CAZLGC010000053.1:0-5763 GCA_964559275.1 uncultured Candidatus Saccharibacteria bacterium | reverse complement strand
ACGTAGTGAGCTTACGCTCATGGGAGTTCGAGTCTCCCCCCGGGCACCACGTCGTTTCGGACTCCAGCCTGTGCAAGCACCTAAAACAAGTTTTAGGCACTTGCTTCGGCTTACGTCCGAAGCCTCCTCTTCCGAATAAATTGCTGGCACAATTTATTCGGGTACGAACACGACGATATAGGTAATAATTTATGAAAAAGTTTGAATTTGACATTTCTAAACCGAAAGAAGTTGTATCGCTAATGGAGAAAGAATTCATTCCTTTTTTGCTGGAGAACCTTCCTTTCCTGAAAGATAAATGTTTCATTTTTGTTCAGGGTTCAGTAGCCCGCGGAGATACGATAGACTCGAGCGACATTGACTTGATGATTGTGTTGCCACAACAAATGAAAAAAGATCACATGGATGAACTTTTTAAGTTTAAGGCTGTGGTCGAAGAGAACAATGTCGAAATACATTTTTTTGCCAAAGAAAAATTGGAAAATCCCGAGATAATGTGGAACGATGACGTAACCTTAGGAACTCTATATGAATCGATAATTGTATATGATCCTCTTGGCAAGGGTAAAAAATACCAAAGTGAATACAACAAATTCCCACCGAAAATTCTGGAGGATAAAATTTTCTCTGCCGGACAAGAGATTATCAAGAAACGTAAGCTGATCAAAGGTTTTTTGAAGAGAGGGAATAATTTGGGAGCCGTAAGTAACCGTATCAAAATACTCAAGCTAGTCTTGAGTCTGTTGGCTCTGAAGCGAAATCGTTATTATGGCAAGCATCTGTATACAGAATCTCAGTCAGACCCGGAAGCGGCCAAGTATTTGTTTCTTATAGACGAAATCCTACAGAAAATTCAAACCGAAAAGGCCGACAAGCTCCTAGATAATTTATTGGAAAGGCTTGGCAATGAATTTGAGGAAACGAATTTATTACCGGAAAAGTTCTTCTCTACTTGGAAATGGTCAAACAGAGTTACTAAATATCAAATTTCGCCAAGGTTTTTATAAGTTCATTCAATGAATAATCTTGTCGACATATTTTTGCCGATAAAAGGCGACCGGCAACCGTTTCAGCCGGGACAGCCGCACCAGCCGACGCAGGCGGAATTGGAGAAAATGAAAAGACGAAAACGAGGTGACGGTTTCGGGCCGCTGCCGCCGCCGCAACCTCCGCCGCCACCGGTAGAAGTCGGCCGGGCCTGGGGCGGCCGGGCGGTGATGCTGATCCTAGTTATTATTATCGGGATAATCATATATTTTCTAATAAGTTGACCAATATGTACAAAGTCTTGGTCACAATTTGCTTAGTCATCGCCGTAGGTTTGGTGCTTACCGGCTGTGAGTTTAATCCCGCCACGTCTCTTTCCAAGCTGGGGACTCATGATGCTGAGACCAACGTTGACATTCCGGAAGACGGTAAATTTTTCGAACTGGAGAGGACAGGAGAAGCCAACGATCTGAAGGAATTTGTAGAAGTGTCTTACGACGGTAAGATCAAGTTCAATTCCGGCAAGGCGACAGAGAAAGTCAAAGAAGCCACTCGGGACGAGGTCGTCAATATGTATGATCTCATCAAGGCCAAGGATTTTAACGGTCTTAAGGAAGAGCTGAAGCTGGAGGGAACAGGTGACCCGGAAGTGCAGGAAAAGCTTACTCTCTTTGACCAAGAAGGCCGGGAGGAGATCTTCAATATCACAGCCGAGGATCTGACTACCGGTGAAGACACGGTGTTGCCGGACAAGTGGGATGTCTACCTCACGAAGTTTCGGCGGTTCTTAGGAGCCTTAACCGGAGAGACCGATAACTAACCTGTCATTGCGAGCGACCAAAGGGAGCGAAGCAATCCCCTCGTCGTTCTGGTTACGTTGGGATTGCTTCGCCCCGCTTTCGCGGGCCTCGCAATGACAATAAAATTATGTTCAACAAAGTAAATCCTAAGCAAGACTTCGTGAAATTAGAGCACCAGATGCTCGATTTTTGGAGTAAGAACAAGATTTTTAAGAAGCTTCAAGAACAAATTAAGGGCAAGAAGCGCTGGTCATTTCTGGACGGGCCGATTACGGCTAACAACCCGATGGGCGTGCACCATGCCTGGGGACGGACGTTGAAGGACGCCTTTCAGCGCTATTTTGCGATGAAAGGTTTTGACGAGAGATTTCAAAACGGATTTGACTGCCAGGGTTTGTGGGTGGAAGTTGAAGTGGAAAAGGAGCTGGGTTTTAAAAACAAGAAAGACATCGAAAAATACGGGATCGGTAAATTTGTGGAAAAATGCAAAGAGCGCGCGCAAAAATACGCCGGAATTCAGACTGATCAGTCAATCCGGCTGGGCCAGTGGATGGACTGGGAAAATTCCTATTATACGATGAGCGATGAGAATAATTATGCCATCTGGCACTTTCTGAAAAAATGCCACGATAAAAAATATCTATATAAAGGCATTGACTCAGTTCCCTGGTGCCCGCGCTGCGGGACGGCCATCTCGCAACACGAGATACTGACGGAAGAGTACAAGGAGCTGACGCATAAAGCGGTGTTTTTCAAATTGCCGATTTCAGAACGGGCCGGCGAGCAGTTCCTGGTCTGGACGACGACTCCCTGGACGGTGCCGGCCAACGTTGCTCTGGCAGTCAATCCCGAGTTTGCTTACGGCATTTACGAAAAAGGCGGGGAGAAATTGATCATGGTGACTACCCTATCTAAGAAAGTTCTGGGGGGAGACTGGAAAGAAACGGGAACGGTCAAAGGTGAGGAACTAGTAGGGCTACATTATGAGGGGCCGTTTGATGACTTGAAAAGAGTCAAAGATGCGCGTTCTCAAAATGAAAAGACTTTTCATTCAGTCGTTGGCAGCAAGGATTTAGTTACTGATGAGGAAGGAACGGGAATCGTTCATATTGCGCCGGGGGCGGGGACCGAGGACTTCCAGCTTGGTAAGGAAGAGAAGCTGCCGGTTATCGACGTTATCGATGAAGCCGCTGTGTATTTGGAAGACCTGGGTGACTTCACCGGTCAGAACGCCAAGGATAAGCCGGAAATAATTTTGGATTTCTTGAAGCAGCAGGGTAAGTATTTCCATAAGATCGAAAGTTACACCCACCGCTACCCTACTTGCTGGCGCTGCAAAAGTGAGCTGGTCTGGCGGGTGGTAGACGAGTGGTACATTTCGATGGATAAATTGCGTCACCAGATGATGGATGTGACCAAAAAGATCAACTGGATTCCGGAGTTTGGCCTGGATCGTGAACTAGATTGGCTGAAAAACATGCATGACTGGCTGATTTCCAAAAAAAGATACTGGGGGTTAACGCTGCCAATTTGGGAGTGTGAGTGCGGTCATTTTGAGGTGATCGGATCCAAGGAAGAGCTGAAGGAAAAGGCGGTTGCTGGTTGGGAGGAATTTGAGGGCCACTCGCCGCACAAGCCGTGGGTGGACAAAATCAAGATCAAATGCCCACAGTGCGGCAAGCAGGCGAGTCGTATCCCCGATGTTGGCAATCCCTGGTTGGACGCGGGGATAGTCCCCTATTCCACGCTGAAATATTTTGAGGATAAAAAATACTGGGAACAGTGGTTCCCGCCGGCTTTCATTTGCGAGTCTTTCCCAGGCCAGTTCAAAAACTGGTTCTACTCGCTGATCGCGATGAGCACGGTGCTTGAGGATACAAACCCGTTTGAGACAGTCCTGGGTTATGCCCTGGTAAAGGATGACAAGGGGGAGGAGATGCACAAATCCAAGGGCAACGCGATCTGGTTTGACGATGCCGCCGAGGAGATCGGGGTAGACGTAATGCGCTGGATGTATTGCTCACAGCAGCCGGAGCTGAACCTGCGTTTTGGCACCAAGCACGCGGACGAGGTCCGTAAAAAAATCCTGCTGCTCTGGAATGTCTATGTTTTCTTTGTGACCTACGCCAATATCGATAATCCTAAAACGGAATATCTGAAGGAGCTGCCCAAGCACAAATTGGATCGCTGGATTATGTCGGCCGTTCATGCTTTGGTGCAGACGGCGAATGAGTCAATGGCGGAATATGACACTTATGCTGTCATGAAAACCGCGGACAAATTTATTGATGATCTGGCTAACTGGTATGTGCGCAGATCTAGACGCCGTTTCTGGAAGAGTGAAAGCGATGAAGATAAGGCTGAGGCTTACAATGCCCTTTATACTGTTTTGGTCATGTTGTCACGCACCCTGGCGCCATTTGTGCCTTTCCTGGCGGAATCAATTTTCCAGAACCTGAAAACGGACAAGTGTTCGGAATCTATCCATCTTTGCCCTTATCCGGAAGCAGATAAAAAATTCATCGACACTAAGCTTAATGAAGAAATGGACCGGGTTCTAAGGGTCGTCCGGCTGGGTCGGGCAGTAAGAGAAAAGAACCAGATAAAGGTTCGCCAGCCATTGGGCGTTGCTTATATTGCCGGCGGTGATATTGCGGATGACTTGCAGGAGCAGATCAAGGAAGAGTTGAATATCAAAGAGTTGAAGATTGTAAAAAACCTAGAAGAATTTGCCGAGAAGTCGGTGAAGCTTAATTTCAAAGTCCTGGGTGAGAAATATGGCGCGGAAATGCCTAAGCTGCAGACAGCAGTTAAAAAAGGCTACGAAATTACTGAAGACAGGGAACTGCAGGCGGGGGAGTTCACCTTGGCTGCTGATGAGTTTGCCGAAGAACTTGTCGCCAAAGACGGTTTTGGTGTCGCCGAGGACGGGGGAGTGGCGGTGGTGTTGGACTTGTCTATTACACCGGAACTGAAGCAAGAGGGCATGGCGCGGGAAATCGTCCGGATCATTCAGGATATGCGCAAAGAAGCTGACTACAATGTAGCTGACCGAATTCTGGTAGGCTGGACTACGTTTGATTCTGACCTAAAAAAAGTTTTTGACAATCCGGGGCTGCGCGACTATATTGGTAAGGAAGTTCTGGCTACGGAAATCCTGGAAACCAAGACAGCGGACAGGATTTCTCCAGACCTGGAAAAGGAGACTAATATAGAAGGTTCAAAGATTATCACTATAGATATTAAAAAAGCAGCGGCTAAATAACCGGCTGCTTAGGGATAAAATCATGTCTAGAGGAATGAAAATTGCCCTGATCGTGATCATCGTCATTGTGGCGCTGGCGATTCTGGGTTATCTGTTGGCAAAATATACCACTATCGGGATGTCATACCGTGTCGATCGGTTGCATGACCAGATTGAATCGCGCTATGTCGAGCTGAATGACATTTACGAGGCGGATGAAGCCAAGGAATTGCTGGAGGCGGAGCTTAACGACAATCGCCTGATTCAGTCAGCGGCTTTTGAAGAGGATATGCTGGTGATTGAATACACAGACGGCACGATGGAAGACTACTACGTCGGGCAGGAAGACTAGATTTCGGCTTGCAATAAAAGCCCCGCCGTAGAGGCGGGGCTTTTTGGTTCAAATTGTTTTTTACCAGAAGCTGAAATCACAATCAAAACTATTGCAATACGTGATATCGCAACACCACCAAACAGCCAACCAGAAACCTAAGTCAGACCAAAAACCATCTGGATTAACTTCGCCGTTGTCACCAAAAGCATCACTAGCGACAAGTCTGTTCATAGCTTCTGCGAAAGCTTCATAATCTTCTCGTGATACATTTTTGGCATGAGTGGCATTCTCGATGAGCATTTCTCTGTCCTCAACGGTGAAGTCATCGATGTTCTTAGCTGGATAGAGACCCTGCGAGGTGTCTGTTAAGGAAACACTTTCTTGTGATTTGAATAAGG
>CAZLGC010000052.1:0-6021 GCA_964559275.1 uncultured Candidatus Saccharibacteria bacterium | reverse complement strand
AGTTGTGATCCAAAATACAAATTTTGATTTGAGTTATTAATCATATTCTTTATATATTATTTTGATTATTTATAAAGTTTTTTATCTTGATAGCATAAAACTAATTAGTAGAAATGCAATACCTAAGATCATAAAACCGCTAATCAGAGTTATGGTTGAGCTTCCCAGAATCTTGCCGCCGACAATACTCCAGCGGGAAGCCGGTGCCACCAGCATCTCCCGCAGAAAACCGAACTGCTTATCAAAAATGACCGAGATGCCAGTGAAGATAGCGGTGAACATCAAAGACATCCCGATGATTCCCGGCGCCAAGTAACCAATATAGCCACCCTCCAGACCCGGGATGGAGAAGCTAGAATTGAAGCCCACCCCCAAAAACGCTAGGAACATAAACGGCATAGCCAAATTACCGATCAGGCGAGAGCGGTCCCGCCAAAACCGGCGCATTTCCCGGAGCCAAACTGTGTAGATGGTTCGAAAGTATTTCATTATCGTCTCATTTTTTGCCGCTGCCGCACGTGGTCACGGAAATTATCCTTCTCATCAGCTTCCTTGTCGCGTACCCGCTTGCCGGTATAGTGAATAAATACATCTTCCAGGCTGGGTTCATCAGAATGCACCGAGGAGATGTCTATTCCTCTGTGTTCGGCACATTTTATAATTTGGGGAATAAAATGATCACCGTCCGAAATTACGAAGGTGATTGAATCCTCTTTCACTTCTATTTTTCCGACCTTAACTTCCGTTTCTAGAGCAGCGCGAAGTTTCTGGGGATTGTCCGTTCCCAGTGTAACAACATCCCCTCCGACAACTTTTTTCAAATTATGATTGGTGTCAACAGCAACAATCTTGCCGCGGTCAATTATGCCAACCCGGTTGCAGAGCTTGTCTGCCTCATCCATGTAATGGGTGGTCAGCATCATAGTGACGTTTTCACTTTTGTTTAAATTGTGAATGTAAGACCAGAGGCGTCGCCGAGTTTGGGGATCCAGACCCAAAGTCGGCTCATCCAGAAACAGAACCTTGGGATGATGCATCAGACCCCGGGCTATTTCCAATCGCCGCTTCATGCCACCGGAATATTTTTTGACCACAATGTCAGCCTTGTCAGTCAACTCAACCAGTTCTAAAACTTCGGCAATCCTTTGTTCGCGAAGATCATGGGGCATGTTATACATGCGCCCATGGAAGCGTAGATTTTCGCGACCGGTGAGCTCGGTATCCAAACTGGGATCCTGAAAAACAATCCCGATATTTTGGCGAACATCATGTTGCTCCTTGATAATATCAAACCCGGCCAGCGTAGCCGTGCCGGAGGTCGGGCGCAGCGTTGTCGAAAGCATGGAAATCGTGGTGGTCTTGCCGGCTCCATTAGGTCCCAAAAAACCGAAAAGCTCGCCTTCCTCGATGTCGAGGCTGACGTTATCCACGGCGGTTAAACCGTTGAACTTTTTGGTTAGGTTTTTTATTTCAATAATGGCCATACTGGATTATCATACTATAAATACGCTTTCTTTTCAAAAAAATCGCAATTTGTGTATAATATAGATTAGAAAACAGAATGTGGAAAATAGAAATTAGTCTAAAAAATTAACTAAGAAACATGAGAAAAATCCTAACCACGGCCCTGATTGTCACTCTGGCAATCGGAATGGGCCTGGCACTCACACCGCAAGTTTTTGCTACCTGGGGTGACACTGGAACATTCCTGGGCCGACGGGATGTTTTTGATGGTCGCAAAGCCACCGAAGCTTATCTGAACAACCCAGAGGGAATGGCGATCGATCCCAACAACGGCGACATCTATATCGCCGACACCAAGAACAACCGGATTGCCAAAATTGACTGGGCCACCAGAACCATGAGCACCCACGTCAATGTCACGAATGACTTTGGCCAAACAGACGGTTTCAGATTGCTAGCGACTCTCGGTTACCCGGAAGACATCGCCATCGACAGATTCGGTGTCCTCTACGTTGCCGACACCATGAATCACGCCGTTCGCAAAATTGACGGTGATACCATCACCACCATTGCCTCCGAGGGCCTAAGCTACCCGGCAGGCATTACTGTTCGTGGAGACACAGTTTTTGTCGCTGACACTGGTCACAACCGAGTCGTAGCGGTTCACAAAAACGGTGGGCCTCTAACCATGGCGGCGGGCCCATTCAACGCTCCGAAAGAACTTTTCTGGAGCGGAACTACCGTGTACACCGTTAATCAAGGGGATGGTACTATCGGCCAGATCGATCTAACCACAGGTGCTTCGAGTCGCTATATGGGCGGTTTCCGCGATATCGGCGGAGCGGCGATGTATGGTGATAACACGATGTATGTAGCCGATGGCGAACAAGGTGTCTGGAACCAGATTAACAAGGTAACGATTTCGGAAAACAAAAAAGAAGAAATCAGTAAGGATCGGGAAACGGAACTTCTGAACTGGGCGGCGGATATTGAAATCAACGATAACCGGCTCTTCATTCTTTATAAGGGTGGTTCCAGCCTTTACTCCTATGACATGGACGCTGAGGATGAAAGACGAGAAGCCGGTCGCCACCGCTATGCCGAGGAATTCGGACCGTCATCAATTGCTCAGATCGGTCGACCACATGCTTTGGTCTGGAACAACACCGGCAACATGTTGTATTTCATGATGAACAACCAGATTGGCGAGTTCAATCTCGGCAACAGCGAAGTCCGCTCAATTGCCGGCAATCCAATGGACAACTATGTGGAAGGCGTCGGTAGTGCCGCTCGCTTCTCCGACCCGACACAGCTGGCTATCTCTCCGGACAACAAGACTCTGTACCTACCTGACAGAAATAACCACCGCATTCGCAGCTTCAACCTGGAAACGAAAGAGACCCACTATCTGACAGGAGCCGGTGCCATCAATTACTACCAAGCTGACTACGAAGCTTACCAGGAAGGCGGCCCTTGCCCGGGCGAAGAAGAACTGGGTGTAGCTGGCTGCGCTTACTTCAACCGGCCGACGGGTATCGCTATCAACCCGGCCGGAACCAAGCTCTATGTAGCCGATGCCGGCAATAACCGCATCCGCGAAGTTGATATTGCCTCCGGCCGAACTCGAACTTTGGCAGGAGATGGCACCGCTGGCTTGGTCAATGGCTTTGGCCCGTACGCCAAATTCAACGGACCCTTTAATCTGGGACTAGATTCCACCGGCAGATACCTCTATATAACCGACAAGAACAACCACGCTATCCGCAAGCTTGATCTGGAAACACTGAATGTTACCACTGTGATTGGCACCTCCGGCCGACCAGGTTACGCCGAGGGAACAGCCGCCAATGCCCTGTTGCACATTCCGGAAGGAATCACCATCAGAGCTAACGGCGATATCTACTGGACAGAAGCTGGCAGCCTGCGCGTCAGAATGTACACCCAGGCCACCGGAATAACCAGATTGGTTTCCGGATCAGGAACCCGCGGCCGCTTGACCGGCCCCGGAGCCATAACCAGATTCAACGGACCCAAGGGCATCGCCTTTAATCCGAAGGACGGTTACTCGGTCTATGTCTGCGACTTCTACAATGACAGCATCAAAGTGATACGCCTGCGCTAGCAAAATAGCTGCAACGGAAAAGACGCCTCGGCCAGTGCCGTGGCGTCTTTATTCTACAATGTAATGATCCTCCTGCTTCCAGCCGGGCGATGAAGTCACCCTCACCCAGGTTTCACGCCCGGTAGCAAAATGATGTACACCCGGCTCAACTAGATGAGTGTCGCCGGGATGAAGCAAAACCATCTTCTGGTTGCAATACAGCCTGAGAGTACCCTGCATGACCTCGTAAAGCTCCTGGCTCTCGAGATGGAAGTGGAGCAAGCTGCGATCGACCACAGCAATTGCAACACTGTAAGCCGGGTGCTCGCTGGTCGGCTGGATCTCGCAGATTATTTCCTGCGAGCGACCTTCACAGAGCCGGATAATACGCTTGCCAGGATAATCCTTCTTCAGCCTGGCAACCACCTGCTTTGCGTCCATCTGGTTTCCTCCTTTCCCTCCAGGCTATCACAATTCTGAAGTCAGTCAAGATACCCTTGACAGAAAAATCTCGATATGCTAATATGCAAGCATAATAAGTAGTAATGCCCGCCCTTTATATTCAGACAGTCGCGGGCAACAAAACAAGTTCACAAATGGACAACCAAGGTAATGGCGACAGCCGCCCTATGGTCCAGGGTAACTGGACCTGCTCCGAATGCGGAGCCGAAATCACTGAGCTCCCGTTCGAGCCTGATGGTGAAAGACCGGTATTTTGCCGGGAATGTCACCAGAAAAAACAGGCGGATCGTCGGGGACCTCGCCAAATGGTGCAAGGTGACTGGGAATGCGCTGATTGTGGTGTCAAAATCACTCAGCTTCCCTTCGAACCTGACGGTTCCCAACCAATTCTCTGCAAAGCCTGTTACTTGAAGCAGAAGAACGCACAATAGACTGAAACGTCTTACGATAAAACCCCCCGCTCGATTTCGAGCGAGGGGTTTTTGGTTGCGGTTTTATTGAGACAGGCAACGAATGGCTACAATTTTCCACTCGCCGTTTATCTCATCCAGTTCGAATTGCCACATGTTTATCCAGGTGCCACCATAGTTGGCCTGGACATCAACGTAGGCTAGATCAGAATAAGTCGCCTCGCTGACACTGACATCACTGGGGCCGTCTTGGATACATAGCAATAAAGGCAGGTAGCTTGAATCAGGATACAACGAGCGTAGATCCGGGCTAAGCATCTGCCAGGCTGCATCCAGATTCAGATTTGAGGTCGGTAACGTGCCCAGACTCATATTCAGGAAATCGGTGACCACTTCATCAGGACCTTCCGTCAGGACTGGTGTCGGGGTTGGGGTCGGGGTTGGGGTGGCTGTAGCCGACTTCTTCGGGGTGGCCGTTGCGGTAACGCTAGTAGCAATCTCTTCCTGCAGTTTTTCTCCCCCTTCCAGGACAGCATTACGAGTAGCACTGGAAACCCACCAGACCAGACCAACGATGACGCCGATAACAACAATAGCAACAATTAGCCAGATCCACCACTTGGATTGTCCGCCGGGCTGAGGCGGCGGTGGCGCCGCGGGACCAGGAGTAGCCGGTGGCGGCGGAGCCGACTGGGTTGTCTGCGGAGGCGGTGGAGCTGCATTAGGAGTGGAAGGCGGCGGAGCAACCGGACCCTGTTGTGGAGGAACCGGTGCCGGCGGGGGTTGCTGCGGCGGTGGAGCACCTGCTCCGGCCGGAGGGGGCGGGGGTGCTGCTTGTTGATTGGGGGGCGGCGGGGGCGGAGCTGCCTGGGCTGGCAGCTTGTGGCCACAGCGGGTACAAAAACCTTCTGTATCCTGCATCGTATGGCCGCACTGGGGACAGTTTTTCATATTTTTATATTTAATATGGTTCTGTGAAAGTGTAGGCTACTTCTACCGAAACCAGGCGCAGGTCCGAGCCTAAATCATCATCGGAAAACTCAGCATAGATATAGTAACTGTAATTATCATTGTCAACCGTGGCATAGTTCACATCGGTGGTAGAATTACTGCCCGGACCGCTCTGGTCATCACTGTAGACAAGACTGGTCATGGCATCATCGGTAGCGGTACTAACTATACCCCGGCGCAACTGGGCGCTGACAGTGTCATCCGCGCAATTATCATAAAAATTCAAGGTCAGTCCAGTGACAGTTGCCCCATTTGGCAGCTGAATACCAGCGTAGAAAGATGGGGTATCTTCAGCCTTATCAGCAAGCTCAAGCGCGGCGGCGGCAGTAATAACTTTAGTCTCTTCTGTGTCAGTGTTTTCCGGCTCAAAATTGGCTCCGGGAATAACAACTCTACCATTCTGCGCGTCCCAGGACGGCGAAGATTTGCCAACGAAGTTGTCTCCCACCTGATTCTGAGTATAGTATCTGGCATTAGATTCACTCTCGGTATAATAGCGACCGTCATGATTGTGCGAAGCATCGGCCTTGCCATCCAGGTCATCCTGCAAACCATCCACATCGCTGATACCTA
>CAZLGC010000051.1:1698-6173 GCA_964559275.1 uncultured Candidatus Saccharibacteria bacterium | reverse complement strand
GATAAATGTATAATATATATGTAAGCTTTAGGCTTACATGATTTTGATCAACACTCGCCTCCGGGCGGGTTTTTGATTTATCTACGTCGAAAATGATCCATACTGAGCCGGTCCTCGAAATCTTCCGCAAATAGAATTTTCGCTACCACGCCTTCATTTTTAGCATCCACTAACTCTTTACCGATATGATCCCGGGCACCGAAAACGATAACTTTTTTACCTACCGACTTGTGAATATATTTTAGCACGTAAGCAAAATCACCATCTCCGGAAAACAAAATCAGAGTATCGTAATTATCCTTCTCCTTGATGATATCGACTGCCATTTCAACATCGAAATTACCCTTCTTTACATATCCAGTTTTGTAATCGTGATTGACTATATATTTAACCGGTTTGGTAATGATTTCAAAGCCTGCCATCCGCGCCTTGTTCAGAACCATAGCCGACCACATCGTAATCACACCGTCCTGCTCTCGCTTACCATAATCTGATCCATAATAGAATCTGCGTAAGAATTTTTTCCCGGAAGCAAAGTGTTTAACAAGATTGCCTAATTGCTTAAGATCTATTTTCCACCCCAAACCCTCTTTCCACTTATCAACGTTTCCAAAATCAACAACGACCAGATTCCTCCCCCTATTTTTACCAAGCTCATCCAGAGCTTGTTTTATTTCTTCCCTCCTCATAGATTTTTTAGTTTAACTTTCTTAGATTATCTAAAATCTGCTTTTGTAAATCATCGCCCTTTTTAAAACCCTCTTTCAGACTAGCCTCCAGCTTGTCCATCTTCTCCTCAAACGGCACTCCGTCATCTTCCTCTTCCGCTACGCCGACATATCGGCCAGGAGTCAGAACATAACCATTCTTAGCAATCTCATCTTTCGTCGCCACCTTGCAGTAGCCAGCAATATCTTTGTATTTTCCGTACCCTTCTTCCCCACGATATGCTCGAGCCGTGCCAGCGATTTTGGCGATATGGCCTTTATTAAAAACCACCTGGCGCTTAGAAACAGGTTCAAATAACTCGCGGGCGTCAATGAACAGAGTCTTACCAGTACGATCTTTGAACCGATCGTTCTTTTTGTTTTTAGTAAGAAACCAAAGAGATACCGGCAGGCCGACATTATAAAAAAGCTTCGGCGGACAAGCGACAACAATATCAACTAGATCATCTTCGATAATCTTTTTGCGGATCTCGCCTTCTTTTCCCCCTACAGCCAAGGCACCATTAGCCATGACAAATCCGGTGATTCCGTTTGGAGCTAAATGGTGAACGAAGTGCTGGATCCACATGAAATTGGCGTTTTTGTCTGGAGGCATTCCGTATTTCAACCTAGAGTCCTTTTCGCTTAGCCGATTAGGTTCCCAATCAGCATTAAAAGGTGGATTGGCCAAGACGAAATCGGCTCGTAGGTCTGAAAATTTGTCATCATAATATGAATTACCATGCTCTATCTGGCCCTGAATACCGCGAATGGCTAGATTCATTTTGCAGAGACGCCAAGTAGTCGCATTACTTTCTTGACCATAAAAGGCAATCTTGGAAGTATCCTTGTTATGTAACCGCAAAAAGTTATTACTTTGCACAAACATTCCGCCGCTACCACAAGCCGGATCAAAAACCCTCGCATTTTCTAGGGGTTCTATAATTTCAACTAAAACTTTCACCAAAGATCTCGGGGTATAGAATTCGCCAGATTTTCCTCCCTCAGCAGGGGCAAACTGGCCCAAAAAATACTCGTATACACGTCCAAGAATATCTTTTTCTTTATCTATATCATGATCAAAATTAATCTTCGAGAAAAGGCTTATTAATTCAGATAGGATCTGAGGCTCAAATTCTACTTTTGTATAGATCTTTGGCAAAACATTTTTTAAATCCCTGGGATTTTCATTTTCGATCGCCTCCATCGCCGCATCTATCAACTCCCCGATGTTTGACTGACTGGCATGATCTTCTAAATACGACCAACGAGCTTTCTTCGGAACATAAAAAATCCCTTCCATTTTATATTGGTCTTTTTGATCTAAGAGCTCTTTACGGATCTTTTCGTCCGGTACATAAAACTCAGCATTAGACTTATCGCTCATCAGCGTTTTCAGATGAGCACGACGACTTTCAAATGCATCCGAAATATATTTCAGGAAAATGAAACCCAAAACGATATGCTTATACTCGGAACTGTCAATACTACCGCGCAGTTTATCAGCAGCTTGCCAGAGCTCCTTCTCAAAAGAAAGCTCTTTCTTGTTGTCTTTTGATTTTCTACTTCTTCTTGCCATAAAACAAAAATCTTAAGCGAATCTCCCTTTTACTTTATCCTACGCCAAAAACCTCACGCCGTCAAAAACCTACTCCCCTCACCTCGGGAGTTCGAGGGTAGATACAAAAAAAGCGCAGGTTAAAATCTGCGCCAAGCGAGGATAAAAATATCACTAAGTAAACTGATAAATCAAACAGGCGATCAAGACCAAAAATGTCCCAATCACCAGCCATCCCGCCGTCCGATTGATGCGACGGGCGACGCCGATCATACTAAACGCCGCCGCGTAAAAGATAAGAATATACACCACGTGCAGCCACAGTATTTCCCGAAACGGAATCCGGAGCACAAAATCAAACAAAATCTCCACCCCCAGATAGCCCAGAATAAATATATGCGAGATTATGATCCGCTTCCCCGCCCGGTTTCTAAGATAGACAACGAAAGTTATGGCAAAGGGAATCGCCAGCAACGCCACCACCAAACCGAAGATTTGCAAGAGCCGGGGATCATTCCATTTGACACTAAGATACACCCCGCTGACAGCCAGATTGAAAACAACCGCGCTGATTACGAACAGGTGCTGCGGGAATTTATTAGAACGAGGGATAGGAGAATCAACAATTTTTTCCATACTATAATCGTAACCTGTCTTGGTAATCGCGTCAATTTGGTATGAAAAGGGAGCCCATGAGAAAGTGATTTGCAAACCGGCGCCAAGCACGATGAGATGAAGCCCTCATTGACTTCCACCATCATCTCTGCTAGGCTTATCTGTCTGTACACAAACAATCCATCCCAAAAGGAGGTTCGAATGAAAAAGGTTTTCAGTATTTACTACGTGGTCGGCGGCATACTGGTGATTTTCCTAGGCACCCTGCTTCTCTCCGGCTGCTGTGATCTCTTCGGAATTGATTGCGATGACGAAGAACCCAACCCTTTCGAGGACCCATCCGTTTGCACGTCACCGCACGGCGGTGTTCCCGATGATTGCCGAGCATATTCCCCCGACGGATTATACTTCGCTCAGGAGCTCCATGGCTACAGCCAGGCCGCTCTCGGGATATTCGACACTACCACCGAAGAATTGGTAAAAATCATGTTCACTCCCGAAGGATACGGTAGCGACCTCAAAGGATCTGCCTGGGCACACGACTCTCAGAAAGTAGCTTCGATGTATCACAAAGGCATCGACGCAAATTACGTTGTGGTCTTCAATCTCGCTGACGAGAGCATCATCAAGATCTTCCGCTTCAGCGGCTACTACCACTTTATGGCTTTTGGCATAACCGACCAAGCCATCTTATTGAGCGCCGACGGCACCCCCTCAGGCATCGAACTGATATGCTACCTATACAATGATGAATGTCAGCCATACTGAAGGAACCTAAAACCCCTTCCGCTTCTCTGAAGCCGAAGGGGTTTTTCAATTTAAAAGCCCCCGCCATAACACTGACGGGGAACTCAGCCAATCATCAATATTTTGTAACGTAGCCTTCGCCGTTGCAATTGGGGCAATCAATTTCCCCTGTTCCTTTGCAACGGGCGCAAGGATACGAATGCGGAGAAAGAGCCCAGCCGGAATCAGTACCATCGGTACAATCGGGATTGGGGCACGGCAATTTACCGGTCCCTTTGCAACGCTTACATTCGGGCACCTAATTCACCTCCTTTACTTAGATATTGGGATGTAAGTATAACAAAAATAAGTTTTTTGTCAAGCTTGCTTTGATTAACTAAAATTATTTGCCTTACCCTGTTGTCAAGAAAAGCTTCTGGTATGCGCAGGGCCAGGCGCCGACCCCGGCAGAAGCCCCCCGACTGAAGTCGGGGGAGGAGGGGGAATCGGGAACCAATTGCCCA
This sequence comes from uncultured Candidatus Saccharibacteria bacterium, assembly GCA_964559275.1. GTDB lineage: Bacteria > Patescibacteriota > CALEFQ01 > CALEFQ01 > CALEFQ01 > CAZLGC01. Next base: position 2,043 of record CAZLGC010000051.1, on the reverse strand, counting down.
CCCCCAAGCCCTGGCTATCCCCTGCCACTACCCAACGAGGCCATAGCGGGCAGGCGGTGCACGCAAGGCCTACTAGACCCCTCACCCTAGGGGTCTGGGCCCTACGGTTTACAACCGTCGTAGGCGGCCTCTGTGGGGAAAATTGGGCAAAAATCTTGAGCGCCTAGGCATAAATGCCTAGGCTTAGGACGCGAAAGACCCCTTAAAGGGGCCTTCGAAATATTAAGCCTACCCATAAATGGGTAGGCTTTACGGACAAGCGCTAAAAAAAACCCCCAACACTCTTATGTCAGGGGCCTTACCAAACTTCCCTCCCACTTACCAATCAAATCAGATGCGACAGCA
>CAZLGC010000051.1:0-1598 GCA_964559275.1 uncultured Candidatus Saccharibacteria bacterium | reverse complement strand
CAGGGGCCTTACCAAACTTCCCTCCCACTTACCAATCAAATCAGATGCGACAGCATCAGATAGCACCGGCTCGGATGCGCCGTATGGGTCCAATACTGACTGGCAAACGGATTCGCCAGCGATAGCCGCGCCAGGTGGGGATTCGCGGGCAGGGCCCGACACCCGACCAGATCAATGCCGACTACCTTGATATTGAACCGGTTACCACGCTGATCCGTCAGCCAGGCACGCAGATTATCTCCGTCCCGGAAAAAATCCACTGCCTGCACCCGGACGTAACCGACGGCACGCCGATTGGGCTCACCAGCCGGGCGGTACCATTTGTTGTTGGACTCACAAAGCCCCGGGAACAACTCCGGTACGCTGTCATAGGCCATTACCTCGGCCAGCCGTTCTACTTCCGCTACCCCGCCGGCCGGGTCAATGATCTCGAGCCGCGGCGGCGGAGGCATGATGACATCCTCGGGATGAGTGATTCGCCGGTAAGGCTCAGCCACCTGGTAAGGATGGTCGATGTCGATCACACTCCCGGGGCGCACCTGCCGGCCAATCAACGCCCCGCGGGCGCCGAAATGATCGTAGCGCAAGCTCTGGTTGGGCCGTAGCCGCAACCGCCACTGGTAGACGCCGCCTTCAACCTCGTTGCCGACGGTGACACAAAACCCGCGTCCGCCTCCCATGATCGTATGGGAGAACACGAGCACCCTCATTATCCCCGCCTCCGGGCGGGGGCATTGGGCTTGAGCCCGGCCCAGGGAAATTCCCGGAGCCGGTAGCGGCGCGGTGAGGCCTTGGGCGGTTCTTCGTCATTCGGATAGATCACCCGCAGCTCCACTCCGGGTAGCAGCGTGGCAATCATGCCGGTGGCGAAACTGCGGTGACAGTCATCGTGATGGCGGCAACTGCAGATGATGGCAACCGACTCAAAATCGCCGTAGAGGATGTCGTGCAGCTGCCCACTACGCAGCGGGCGCCGTTGCTGCAGGAGTACCTGATAGTCTTCGAGAAATGCCGTCCAAGCCTGCGGATCACGATCAGCCGCCCGCTTGATATCCTTGAAATCCCGGGCAAAACGCTCCCGGATCTCGCGACTGGGAGCCAGCGACTCGACCACGAAGTAGGGCATCTCGTGCCGTTCGCACAGGTAGCGGAAATCCTCTTCCGACGTGGCGAACCCGCGCCCGCGGTAGGTGCGGTGCTCCCGCGTGTCCAGCACGGCCTGGATACCCTCGGCCATCAGTAGGCCGAAGAACTCCCGGGCCGGCATACTGCAGCCGAGGCTGTAGACTCGCTTCAACGTGGGCGGTGCTGGGTACTGCGGCAACTGCTTGCCGGTATCTGGAAACGGTAGTTTCTGGGAACCTGAATTTTTTTCCACCTGTAAACCTCCTTGTGGAATATATGTTGTCGTTCAAAGTTCTACGTTCGCCTTAAGCTACCTTATTTTTGGGGTTTTGTCAATCAGCCTTTCCCGTTGATAGCCAGACTTGACCGGCAAATCCAAAAACCGCCCCGGGGGCGGTTTTTTAGCTAGGAAATCCCTGTCATTTTCCTAGTCATTTTACCCTGACCGCAAACGGGGCACGGTTTTCCTTCCA
>CAZLGC010000050.1:0-6276 GCA_964559275.1 uncultured Candidatus Saccharibacteria bacterium | reverse complement strand
AAAAACGGGGCCGGATATAATCCGGCCCCGAATTTTTTATCTATAAAACCTCTTCACCTGTTTCAGTTTCTACGGTTTCCTCTTCCTCGCCGGACAAATCACCCTCTTCTTCCCAGTAGACTTCTTTATCATTGGGAACGACCTCGACCCAGAACTGTCCGGGAATGAATTCAATTTCCTCATCGGTTCCCCGCTTATAGAAGATAGTGCGAGCATCATGATTTTCCTTCTTCCAGGTCGCCTCTATAACTTCACCGTTAAAGAAAGCCAGAGCGTCACCTTCGCCTTCCTCATTATGGATAACTATCCGGCTTTTGTCGTCGCCCGGTAATGGGTAACTTTCGCAGTACTGGACTACTATGTTGCGCGCAGTCAGCTGCTCGTCATTGTTTCGATCCAGGTGCGGCTCGTCAGTGCCATCACCTTGGTAGCGGTCAAACCGATTCTTGGTCTTATCATACACCCAGGTGACATTATAACGCCCGTTTGAAAAAGGAATATGAATCTGCGTAATTGTACCACGCTCATTTTCTTCGGCTTCGTCTGTAAATTCCCAGGCACGAAGATTCTTGCCATCATCCTGAGGCCAACTGTGATCACGTACAGCATACTTAACTTCCGGCATCCGAGTCCACATATTGTGTGGGGCCCCCTGGCCGTTAACGGAGCTGTCACGCCAGAAATACTTGGAATCGAAGAACTGGTTAACATCGCGCATGCCCCAGTCCCGGGCTCTCGCCAGAGCGTTAGGAGCACCACCAACGTGGTAAACCGGAGCCAGCAATTCTAGACCAACCGGAACAAAATATTCCCGTAAACTGCGCACCGGGCCGATCAAATCAGGTTCCAAAACATCATTAGAAGCAAAAATCACCAAGAATCTCGTGATCCCGCCCTCAGCTAGAAACTCATAGACAACGTCGGCTCGACTCATACCAGATTGCGGGCGTACGGTAGTCAGATTTTCGATTACAATTGCCATCGGCGTCTGCTCAGCAGTGGCCGGAGGCATTTCGATACCAGTGAGCGGGCTGCGCGTCAGGGGTCCGGTCGGTTCTTCTTCCGGCGGCGGTGGTTCTTCAATCTCGCCGCGCTGGGCAAATCCGTACCAGTAGGTCAGAAAAGCGGCTGCCGCTATAACAGCAACCAAAATAACTACAAAAACCGTTCTTTGCTTCTTGCTCCAATCCTTCCAGAATCTTTTTTTAGTTTTTTCCATAGGGGGTGAAGGAGGTGAACTGGTATCACTAGTCTCAGGAGTCGATTCAGCCACTTTGTCAGCAGATGTAGAGGATTCAGTATTCTCGCCGATAGCTTCGGAAAACTTCTTAGCCTTGGCAACATCTAAATCAGACTTAGGTTTGGCGGCCTGGTCCTTACGTTGCGGACGGATATCCATGCTTGGTTTCTTCATTTGATATAACGTTCAATTAATCAATAAATTTCGGATTAAGAATAGCAGATTTTACCCTGATTGTCTAACAAACGATGGTTTGGTATAATATTGTTAGATTGTGGATAACTATATCCTTAAATTTGCGTTAAAATCTTATGCCTGATAACACTACACCACCGCCTCCGCCTCCGAGTGGAGCCGGTAATCCGCCACCACCACCCCCACCTCCAGCGGGAGCACCGGCACCAGGCGGACCACCGCCACCCCAACAAAAAGCTAACGGCCTGGCAATCGCTTCTCTCATTTTGGGAATAATCGCCATCCCCCTGGGATTTAGCGTAGTCATTGGTATTATCCTGGGTATTCTGGCTGTAATTCTCGGTTGGCTGGGTAAAAAGAAGGCCGATACGGATCCGATGGTCGGCGGACGAGGCATGGCTATCGCTGGCATTGTGCTGGGTATTATTGCCGTAGTAATTGCCATCCTTCTGATCACGCTCCTGGCAACTTTGTTCACAACAGTATTTTCAATGCCTTTTCTGACAACTTATTAGCAAGTTTTAAAATAAAAAATAACTATGAACGGACAACAACAAGCGGCCCCGCCGCCACCTCCGCCGCAACCACAGCAACCTCAGCAACCGCAACCGGCTGCCGGTGGTACTGCTCCGCAGGGTGGTGTCAGAGTGCTGCTCTACATCGTGTCGTTTATCATACCGCTTGTCGGTATTATCCTGGGAATTGTCTACATGGTCAAACCTGACCAGGATTCCAAGAAATTCGGTAAGATGTGTCTAATCCTTGGCATCATCTCAATCATCCTGGGAATCGTAATGGTAGTAGTCATCAACGCCATGGTTTTCACGGCCGTGACAACCACTGTTCCTTACTACTACTAGACACGGTAACAAAAAACTCCCTCGCTTGGGAGTTTTTTGTTATCCAAACATTCTATTCTTTCGGTTTGCTTTCCTCGGGTTTGGGAGCAGACTCTTCTCCTTCAGCTTTGGCTTCTTCCGGTTTTTCTTCTTCGCCTTCGGCAGCTTCTTCACCCTCCGCCCCCGGCTCTTCTTCCTTGACACCCTCAACAGCCTCAACATCCTCTTCAATTTCTTTGTCCAACTCAGCCAGCTCTTCCTCGGAGCGCGGCGGAGTAACAGTTGCCACTACCCTCTCCGGAGATTGCATCACCTCTACTTTGTCGGAAATCGGCAGATCTTTTATCTTGATAACATCATCAAAGGTTTCCAGACCGGAAACATCAACCTTGATTTCACCGGGAAGATCACCGGGCAGACACTTCACCTCGAGCGAGTCAAATGGCTTAACTAGAACACCGCCCTGGTCCTTAACTGCCGGTGATGTACCTGTGAACTCAAGTTCTACTTCTGCCTCAATCTCCTGATCCATTTTTACCTGGTAGAAATCAATATGAAGAACCTCATCAGTGACCGGATGATACTGAACATCATGGATCAGAACCGGACGAGCCTTTTTCCCTTCCACTTCCAGATCTACCAAAGTACTGGAACCGGCTTCCTCGTGCACCCCGGTAAATTCAGATTTATCGACTATAAGATGTTCATTTTTTACCTTGTCACCATACAAAACTGCCGGAATCTGAAAACTTTCCCGCAGGCTTTTTAGGTCCTTTGCTTTTTTATCTTTGGTCTTGGCTGTAAGTTTCAATTTTTCCATAAGCTAAAAAAATACAACGTCGTCAGACATTGTCATATTATACAGCCTTATTTTAGACTGTCAATAGATGATTTTAAACGCAAGCCGGAACTAAAGGTTGTACAACCAAGCGTGGCAGTCAATCACATCATCACAGTTGACAACTTCAGCATCCTTGAATTTGGTGACGTCTTCGCTGGTCAGATCAGTCACTAGGCCCATCGAGCTGACGGCATGCCGGCCGGCTACCAAAGTAGCCACAATCGAACTGCCACAGTTCTTGCATTCAGTATGCAAAAGGTAGGCTCCGTGCTGTTCGTCGACAATGTAAGCATCAGTAAGCTTGTATTGGCGACGGCAAAGCGGACAGGCGGAAACCAGCTTCACTTCACCCTCGTTGGACTGTTGAGGTATTGACATCATATAAAAGCAGGGTCTTCTCACCCGTGTTCTAATATCATTATACACCCAAAAAGGGCTTCGGTCAAGTGGACAAGTGGTCTGGTCTCGGAAGACAATCAGCCAATAGCATTAGATTTTTCTTCCGAGCGCAGCCCGACGCTGAGAACCATACCGATACAAACCAAAATCGTGATGATGGAACTGCCGCCAGAGCTCAGGAACGGCAGCGGAATTCCGGCTACCGGTAGCAGACCCAGGTTCATACCGATATTTATGAATACCTGCGACAGCAGCAGGATGGTAGTGCCTATAACCAGGAACATCCCGAAACGATCGCGGGCCAGCCGACCGATTCTAATTAATCGGTAGAACAGGAAGCTGAACAGAGCAAAGAGGAAGATGCAGCCGACAAAGCCGAGCTCCTCGGCCATAACCGCAAAAATGAAATCCGTATGTTGTTCCGGTAGAAAGTTCAACTGGCTCTGCGAACCATGCCCCAGTCCGCGGCCGGTTACACCTCCTGAACCAATGGCTATCTTGGCCTGGGTAACATTATACCCCTGTCCCAGCGGGTCACGAGCCGGATCTAGAAAAGCCGATAAACGGTTTTTTTGATAATCGCGCAGTAAGAAGCGCCAGGTAAATGCCCCCATTGCAATCAAGGCGCCGAATATGACACCGACGTGCCACCAGCGCACCCGCGCAAATATCAGCATCCCCAACCAGATAAAAACAATAACCAGGGCCGAGCCCAGCTCCGGCTCAATCATTGTCAGCCCTACTGGTATCAGCACTAGAACTCCGGATACCAGAACATGCTTAAACTTGTACATCTCATCGCTATGGCGCGAAAAATATTTGGCCAAGACAATGATCATGACAAATTTAGCAAACTCTGCCGGTTGCAGATTTATAATACCGAGGTCAAACCAACTGCGCGTACCCCTGATCTCGGGCCCGAAAATCAGAACGCCCACCAACGCCGCCAGCATTATCACATAGAATATCCGGGAATAGCTACGGAAAATTCGATAATCCAAAAAACAAATAAGGAAAAGTAGCCCCAGGCCGACCGCTATGTATATTATCTGCCGGTAGGTGTTGGACCGATCAGCAATACTTTCCCCCAGCGTGGCGCTATAAATCATCAAAACACCCAGGGCTAGTAGCAGCAAGATGGTTATGAATAAAAACCAGTCAAATTTTTGTAAAAATCGGCGCCAAGTCATAGATAGTTGCCTTCTAAGAATAGAGTATCAAGGTTTTTCGTCAACCATTACTGAAACAAAAAAAGACCCCTCAGGTCTTTTTTCAGGAATAGCTAGTCTTCTTCCGGTTCTTCGTAAAGCTGGAACAGTTCCGGCTCGGTCTGCATCTCCAGTAAGAAGTTCTCGGTGTTATAGACATCAGCTTCAACCCGGACATCTTCAGCCGCCACGTCACCGTTAATTTCAGAAAACCACAGCATCCGGAAATCTCTTTCCTCGCCGGCAAACAAGGCATTCAGAGTAGTGTAATTTACAGCGACCGCTTCTCCGCTACTGTCTTCCAGCACTGCCGTAACTTCAACCTCCTCAAAGTTATATTTGCTGGAGTTAATCAAGCGGCCATCGAGCTGGGCCTGACCGACATTTGCCTCGCGGGAAAAAGCCAGGTTTTTGACCTCAATATTCGGCTGCTGCAGCTGAGGAGACTTTACCCAGGAACGAGGCTCAATTGTAACATCTACGGAGGAAGGAGTCCCAGATACAGGCACGCCGACCCGGACCAGATATTTCTCTTCGCCTGGGAGTATATAGGAAACACCCTCGTAGCTGCCAACCTCATTGCCTGAACTGTCTTTCAGGGAGAAGATATAGCCCATTTCCTGCAAACCCCAGCGGGCGTCAGGATCTTTAACCAGGGCCATGACATCAGCGCGCCCGTCAACGGACGGGAAAACACCGGTTTCTTCTACCTGAATCTGAAGATTTTCCGGCGGCTTCTCGACTGGTATCTCGATACATTTTTCTTCGTGGCAATAATAACCCTCGTCGCAATGTTCATCCAGGGTACATTCCGGCGGCGGCACAACGGCTTTATATATAAAATAACCGGCAATTCCGGCAATTATCAAAATAACTATAACTACTACCAGGACTTTTAGCTGAGCTCCGTGACGAACCATGAAAATGGCTCGATCAATATCCTTATCCACTTCGGGATGTTCTGAAAAAAGCTTCCGCTTCTTAGGTGCCGGCGGAGCGTCACTGGCTACTTCACTGGAAACATCAGTTGGTTCCTTTTTTGTTTCCTTTTTGGCAAATGGATTCCACATATATATAATTATAGCATTTTTATCCAGATAAGACAATTGTCGCTTTTAAAAAATTATGCTATAATGAAGATACTAAATAGAGTATTAACAAACTTTATGGCTCTTACAATTCTCTACGTCATTCTATCAATTGCAGTAGCCGTTTTGACAGGGTTCGGCGCCTATGCTCTTTACCAGACAGCTCTGGCTATGAAAGAAACCAGGCGAGCGGCCGCCAGCGCTAACAAGCAGCTGGAGAAAATTGATACCGCGGTGACAAATGCGACCGACGCCGCTAACTCCGTCAGCCGCATGGTGCAACGAGCATCAGACGCGCTGGAACAGCCAATGGAGGGCATTATGAAAGGCATAAATATAGCCCAGAAAGTCATCCAGAAATTCCGTGAACAAGGAGAAAATCACGCCCAGCGGGATGAATAATAATCACTAAAGATAATAATAATTTAAATAACATAGGATTTAAACATTATCCATTAATTAAAAT
>CAZLGC010000049.1:0-6670 GCA_964559275.1 uncultured Candidatus Saccharibacteria bacterium | reverse complement strand
TGGTACTTATTAGTGGCTTTAAACACATACCTGAGAGCTATAAACTCAGGCATTTAAATTACCTTCACTGCGAAGGTTCTATTAATTCTAAACGTTACTAACCGCTTAGGCAACGCTAAAACTGGGGAAAAGTAGCGGATATTTTTAATTTCAGATTGAAGACTTGTCTGTTTGTCAAGTTTGGGGTCAGATTCATTGACATTCCGTGGGTTTTATGCTAAAAGAAAGAGAAAGGAGGCAAAGATGACGAAGCAAGACTACCTGATTTTCCTGGAGAGAATGGTTCCCGGGCTACGCTTGGGCCAAGCGTTCCAGAACATCAGGCGCCGGTTTGTGCATTTACCGAACGGCACCGAGCTTATCTTCGATGTCCTGTTAGCCCTGGTGACACTGGTAGAAGCAGCCAGGCAGTCCACGGATTCGGAGATTCAGCAGGTTCCCTCGGAACGATTGACCGCCGCCCTGTTGGTTCCCGCCTGCGGCTGGGCTTACTCCAATTGGTGTGAGCGCTTTCCGGAGGAATGTGACCTGAGGGTGCTGGGGGAACTGGCCAAGTTCTGCCGGGATCCCTATCAGCTGGGCATGCCGATGTACGAAGTCACGTCCGCAGACGTTGCGTACTTCCCGGCGCCGGAACCAGACCATAACCTCGTCATGGGCTGGAGGGACGGCAAGATCGTCTTTCGCAGCGAGTAGCAGGTTAGGAGCAATCAAAACACTCACGTGTGGAGGTTGCTCCTTTTCAATAGTCTTTGACATCCGATTGATTTACTGTTAGAAAGAGTTAGTCGGATCACTTGAAAAACCCAAGTTCTGTAAAGGAGGTACTATTGAAAGATCATTGTTGTTCAGGAGAAAACGTTTTAGTTCTGGGAGAAATCATCCAGGCTCGCCGCGGCTTTGAGCCGCAGTCACGGCCGATTATCAAAATCAGCACTGCTGATTTTGAACATTTGCCGGGCGGGATCATTCTGGCTGATGCTTTCCGGGATTGTATCAGGGTGATTCTGCGAGCAGCGATTTCTTCTCCAGATGAAGATGTTCGCCCGCTCACTACTCACCAACTGCTATGCGATCTGATTCGGTTCGCCGCCGGCTGGAGTCACTCCTTCTGGCGAGAACACTACCCTCTGGAAGAAGGCCAGGTTAATGATCATCATCATGAAGCCTGGAAGATTCTGCGGCGCTACGTTGAAAGCCCGTTACTTTACTGCCCGGAAGGACAGCCGATGAAGACCAGGCATCCGGTTCGCTTATCAGAGCTGAAGATCCACACCTATCCTTGCACTCACGAAGCCTGGCGAGTGGTGACGAAAGGGACTACCGGCCACGCGACGATTCGCTACGACTGATCGGGGGGCGAAGTCAAGACTAAAGGGGTGACCACGTGTCATCCCTTTTTCAATAAACAAAAAAACGCCAGCCAGTGTCTAGCGCCAGGAATTACTTAATTCCTTCGGAAAAATTTTCTAGTTTGTTCGGACTGAGCCCGATCTGTTCCCCCTAAATCTCATTTAAGCTTGGATATGTATTGTTAGCATAGATCTAAGAAAAAGTCAACCCCAGGACAGAGCTAATCTTTGCCAAAAGACTCGGTTAGTGTAAAATGAAATTATGGAAAAAAAAGAAGTTGATCCTGCTATCGCTGAGGCAATTGATGCCCCGGAAATGAAACCACCAGCGGAAGGTATTCCCCAGCCGGCGGAATTTATGGATGCTCTAAAGGGACAGGGTTTGGATGGCCATGCGGTCGCTTACCAGAGAGCGGTGGATATTGCCAAGGCGGTCAAAGAAGCCGGCGGTCGGGCGCTCCTGATCGGCGGTTTTGTGCGGGATCTTTATTTTGGAAAGGTTTCTAAGGATATAGACCTGGAGGTCTACGGTCTGCCGCTCGAGAAACTCAGAGAAGTTGTCGCCAGCCAGGGCGAAGTCAAAGAGGTTGGCCGGTCTTTTGGTGTCCTTAAGGTTGGCCTGGGAAAAGAAGTGGGGGTTGATCTGGATGTTTCGCTTCCCCGTCGTGATTCCAAAAAAGGCAAAGGACACAAGGGGATTCAGGCTGATGTGGACCCGAACATGAGCATAGAGGAAGCGGCCCGCCGGCGAGATTTCACAATGAACTCGATTGCGGCGGATCCCCTGACGGGAGAAGTCTTTGACTATTACGGCGGACTAGAGGATATAAAAGAAAGACGGCTGCGGGTTACCAATGCCCGGCAGTTCAGTGAAGATCCCTTGCGGGCCCTGCGGGCAATGCAGTTTATTGGTCGTTTTGGTGTGGAAATGGATGAAGAAACCAAGCGAGTAGTTCTGGAGACGATCGCTTTGCCGGAATTTCGAGAGCAACCAGCCGAAAGGATATGGGACGAATGGGTGAAGTTGCTGCTCAAATCAGATAAGCCTTCCCGGGGACTTTTGGTCGGGCATGAACTAGGTGTCTATGAAGCAATTAATCCTGAGATACAACAACTGATCGAGCCGGCGGCAGATTCTTCCCCGGAAGCGCGGGGTGGCTGCTGGCTGGAGACACTAGATATTATTGACGAAGTAGCCAAGAAAGTTAACCGTGAAGGGCTGAGTAAGAGCGAGGCGATGGCGGTGATGCTGGCAGCGGTTTGCGTCCGGTTTCCGGACCAAGATACAGTCCAGAGTTTTCTGAAAGGCGTCGGAGCGGACAAAGCCTTTCGCAATAATTTAGTTCCCAATAAGGTAGTAAAACTCTTGCCTGCACTAGCAGAGCCGGCAGAGTTATATGCGCAAGCTAAAGCTGAGGAGAAAGAAATTCCGGACGGAGACATCAGACAGCTGGCCGAGACAATTCATCCGGCTACGATCAGAGAACTGGTCTTGCTGGCCGAAGCCGAGCACCGAGGTAAAAACCGGGAGAGTGAACCGGATTCGCCAGCGGAGGTTTTGCTACCACCGGATTCTTTTCCTCCCACCAATTGGTTGCTTCCCAGAGCCAGGGAACTCGGGGTTGAAACCAGCGAGCCGGCGCCGCTGACCCAGGGTCGCGACTGGCTGGGTTTAGGTTTTAAACCCGGCCCGGAGATCGGGCAGCTAAATAAATTGGCTAACAGGCTCCGGGATGAGAAAGAGATGACCCGGGAAGAGGTACTGGCGGCGGCGAGTGGGGCAAAGAGTGCCAAAGAAGCAGTTGGCAGGCTTAATAAATTGCTAACGGCTTAGGATAATAAAAACAGCCCCGCCAACGGCGGGGCTGTTTTTGTATGCCTAAGGCGGGTAAACTTGAAATGGTGTGCCTGGCAGGAGTCGAACCTGCAACACCTCCCTTAGGACGGGAGTGCTCTATCCAGTTGAGCTACAGGCACCAACTTCTCTTAATATAGCTGGTATATCCATAAAAATCAAAGCGAGGTTATATTTTAAAAGCGAGCAGTTGCGTAGCAACGGCTCGCTCTTATGTAATGGCGGCGGGAGGCTTCGAACCCCGAGAAGCGCACGCACTTGGTACGTCCACCAATTCCCTGCACCGAGACAGGTACACCCTCGCCCTCCTGGGCCGGCGCCGCCTCACTCCCCTATCTATTGCTTGAATAAACAGGAGGGTGAGCGCAAGCCTCGCAGATGCGGGCTTGCGCTTAGCGAGATGGGTTAACCCTCCCGGGCTTCCTCGCTGTCGTACTCAAGGCCCAGGGCCTTGATGGTCGGGATCAAAAACATTGGGCCGAGACCCAAGATCCCGAGAACGATCCACACAACGGTCATGACTTGCTGGAACATGATGTTTCCTCCTAGTTGTTGTCACTCTACTAATCACCATTCTATGATGTTTAGTAGGGTGAGCGCAAGCGTGGTGTGCTTGCGCTAGCTCCGAGTGGAAAGGCACCTGGTATGGTGCCTATACCGGTCGGCTACCAGCGCCCGAGGCGTCTCCAGAGCCTGCCGACTCCCAGAACATGGAGTCCGAACAGGATGACTCCGACTGCCACGATCGCCGGCACGAGGCCTTCGATCAGGGATTCGGTTGCCCTCGGTGCGATCCCCATCGCCAGTCCGATGACCAGCATGATGGCGATCAGCAACCTTCTCGGTCTCCGGAAAATCCACCGGAGAATGCTGAGGATTCTTGCCATGATCCCTCCTTTCGCTGTTATAAGCATATCATATATTTATAAATTTGTCAAGTAATATAGCTATTTATACATATAGTGTGTAAAGATACCCCTTTTTTCTGGAGTATGGTATTATTGACCTAGCTAAGTGGAAAAGTCACGCCTAGGTTAAGTTAAGTCCTACTGTTCCACATGGAACAAATCTGGCAAAAACTAAAAACTACCTGGCATAATGCTCCGGATCTCATATTCTTCTGGATCTTGGTTTTTTGCATTCCTTTTGGTACCAGGAGTATTTTGGGGACACTGGTCCTCTATTCCAGCACGATGTTCAATGAGTGGACCTCGGCTTTTTTGTACGGAACCGATATTCTTGTAGTTTTGATTTTGATTTTTTGGCTTAGGCGTTTAGCTCGCTTTCATCCCACCTTCGCTAAACACGGTCGCGCGCTAAATATACTAGTTCTAGCCTTTGCGCTGATAGCGCTTGTTTCGGCGGTTTTATCGCCTTTTTGGGGGCTGGGAATATACGGTGCGGTTAAGCTAATTGAATTCGGATTAATTTTCCTCTACGGCGTTTACAATATTGTCACCTACCGACGTCGACTCTTGACTTGCCTACTAATTTTTGCCAGCGGCGGTATTCAGGCGATTATTGCAATTTTCCAGTTCATTAATCAGTCGTCGCTGGGTCTGACACTTTTGGGCGAATCACCTCTGGGGACATATATTCCAAATGTTGCTGAAGTCGTATTTGCCGGCGAGCCGATTTTGCGCGCCTACGGAACTTTGCCGCACCCCAATGTTTTGGCCTATTTTTTGGTAATTTCACTCTTCCTGGGTGGATATGTTTTTTGGCGAGTTCGCGAACCTTATATGAGGTTGTCGGTGACTTTTTTGGCCGGACTTCAATTTTTGGCTTTGTTACTGACTTTTTCGCGGGTGGCTTGGCTAGCGCTTGGTTTGGGGGTAATTGTAGCGGTAATAATGTATGCCATTATTCAGCGTGAGCGGCCGCGGACCCAAAAACTATGGAATCCCCTGGCTCGAGAATTCCAGCAAAAGATCTTGTGGGTTTGTGTTATCCTATTTTTAATAATGGCGCTGAGTTCAATAGTTGTGCTGGCGCCGTTGCTGGATAGCCGAATGACTGTTGCTGATAATGAAGGGGACATGGCAGTTTCGTTCCGGCAGTACCTGAATGCTAAGGCATTGCAGTTTGGAACCTCGGCAATTAATATTGGCTGGGGTCCTAAGTCATTTGTACCTATGTTAACCGCTACCGAAAATTTTACTTTGCCGGACTGGATGAAACAGCCAGTTCATAACGTTTGGCTGGGGATATTTTCGGAAATAGGGATGTGGGGGTTAATTGCGTTTACTGGTATTCTAGTTGTTAGAGTCTGGCAAATCCTGAAGCCAAAAACAAAAACTGTTCCACGTGGAACAGTTTCGCGGGAAGCACCCGATAATCTTCTGCGAGCACTGATATTGGGAATCATCGCGGCCAGTGTACTAGTTATGTTTTTTGATCATTACATACTAGATGTACAGCAGGGGAGTTTAGCTTTCTTCATCCTTCTTGGCCTCTAAATACATATAGTATGTAATTAAAGGCTAAGTCCAAAGTATCCGGTCAGGCCCTGTCCCATTTCGACCAAAAAGTGATACTGCGAGTCAAAATAGGCGATTAGCGCAAAACCGACCAGAATAACTGCGGCTAGAGTCAGGGTCGTTATCATGTCAGATTTTTGCCAAGCAAAATTCGGTCCCGCCGGCACCGCGATGTCTGCCGAAGTTGGTTTATCAGATTTTGCCTCAACCGGCTTCTGGCTAGTTACTGGGCCCGGTGAAAAATCGTGCTTTTTGTCACGGCGACGTCGCCGTCTTTTTTTTCGTGAAAGTTTGGCCATAGGTTTTTGGTTATAAAAACATACTAACAGGATTTATTAGAGTTGGAAAGTAGGGTATACTTAAGCTGAGTAATTTGTATGCATAATACTTCCATCAAGGAAACGTTAGAAAAGTTCGGTGTCCAGAAAAAATCTGGGCTGTCTTCATTTGAAGCTGACTCCCGGCAGGCCAAATACGGGCGCAATGTTATTCCCGAGCCGAAACCGCCCTCGCGCCTGCTAATTTTATTGCGCCAAATAAATTCGCCGCTGGTTTATATTATGCTGGCCGCCGCCGGTATTTCTTATTTTCTCCATGAATATCTGGATATGTGGGTTATCCTGGCGGCTTCAATTATCGATGTGTCGCTGGGTTTCTGGCAGGAACAGAAGGCGGCGCAGGCCCTATCTTCACTCAAGAAGATTGTCGCCTGGAATGCCAATGTCATCCGGGACGGCAAACTTCAGCAGCTGGATTCTTCTGAACTTGTTCCCGGAGACATAATTAAGATCGGGGCGGGGGACAGAGTACCGGCCGACGCCCGCCTGCTGTCGGCCGAAGAGCTCAAGATTAACGAAGCCCCGCTCACCGGGGAGTCTTTACCGCAAATTAAAACTCCCGGGAAAATTGTGCCGGCAAAAACTCCAATAGCCGATCAGGTTAACATGATTTTCAGTGGCACCCTGATTGCTAACGGTTCCGGT
>CAZLGC010000048.1:0-6789 GCA_964559275.1 uncultured Candidatus Saccharibacteria bacterium | reverse complement strand
CATTGCCCGGTTGCCGTCCATCCAGCGCCCAATTAGGAAAAAAGTCGCTTTGACTTCATGGGCAGCTAGAGTATCCAAAATACTTTCAAAAGACCCGTTACTGGAACCGCCGTCGTCAAATGTCAGCGCTACACAGGATTTGTACTTACAGATATCCGATCCCAGGGAATGTTTGGCCGGAGCGGTAACAAACCAACTGCCGTCTCCGCCAATATTAACGCCTCCGGTTTCGGTTTCGGGTAGAGGGAAGAAATTTAGATAGTTAACTGGTTCACCAGCAACAGTGAAAGCTAAAACATGTGGTTTACCATTGCTGGCTACGCCGGTCACAATGTCGCTACGACCGTTACTGTCAACGTCTGCCACCGCCACATTGACTCCGCCGACGAATGATTCGCCATAGGCCAGGAAATCACCCAGAATTTCCTGGGAAGCATCAGCGCGGTAAACCTTCACTCGGCTGGTGGTCATACCCTGAGAACCGATAATGATATCCGCCTTGCCGTTACCGGTCACGTCTCCCGCCGCCACATCCAGGCCGGCAGTGAACTCGGGACCGAAGGGAAAGTAAGATAAACCTATAAAAGTTCCCGTGCCGGAATAAACCGCGACGTTCCCTCGCTGTGAGGCGGTGGCCGCGATGATCTCAGCTTTACCGTTCTTGTTGGTATCACCAGCGGCTATTTGAATCCCGCCACGGAAACCCTCGTTGAAAACGTAGAAGCTCTGTTCCGGTTCATCTTCACCGTATTGATAAACCCGCACCAACGGCCCGCTATTGCTGCCAACCGGGCTGACAATAATTTCGTTAATCCCGTCTCCATCAGTATCGCCGATAGCGACCGACCCACCACCACGATATTGTTCTACAAATGGAAACACATTCCAGCTTAGAGCATTACCACCAGTATCAAAAACACGAATATGAGTAGGGGCACCATTCCCGGAGGAAGTTACAATTTCTTCAATACCATCACCGGTAACATCACCAACGGCTACCGCCACGCCCTTATCATAGCTTTCGCCGTAAGGATAAAAACCGCGTTCCGCCTCAATGTTAGCCAGATCGAAAATATTCGCCTGGGTGCCGGCCGCCTGGGCACTACTGCTAAATGACAGGAAGCCAAAAACTAGCACGATGCCAACAATTACTCCAACAAAGAGCTTTTGGTTTTTCATATTTTTATCAAAGAATTAATTAACCGAGACTTCTTCTAATCATTCTTCCCACAACACTTCTTATACTTTTTCCCACTGCCGCACGGACAAGGATCATTGCGCCCCACTTTTTCTTTTTTCTTAGGCTGCGTACTGGCCGCCTTGGAATCATCTCCTCCGGACTGCAGATTCTGGGCTCCTTCCATCGGCATCGGACGCTTCAGCTGTACTTTGACTTTGTATATGGTATAAGCCACCTGCTTATCAACTTCTCCCAGGAGACGGGTGAAGTAGTTGTAGCCTTCGCGTTTGTACTCAACTAGCGGGTTGCGCTGGCCGTAGCCGCGCAGACCGATTCCCTCCCGCAGCGCCTGCATTTCTTCCAGGTGCTGGATCCATAAAGTGTCTATTGTTCGTAATAACACCGCCCGTTCAATCTCCCGCATCACCGGATAGCCGATTTGGTTTTCTTTGGCTTCGTAAGCTTTTTCCGCCAGCCCCGCCAACATATCCTTCATTTTCTCGCGCGCGGCTTCGTCCTCCTGTTCAGTCCCGCCCTTCTCCCTTAAACCATCCAGGCGAGTATGTAAATCATTAGGAATCGGGAAAATAGTATTCATCACCTCCATAATTTCCTCGGTGTCCCAGTCCTGTTCAACCTCGGTACGAGTATGAGCGTCAACTACATTTTCGATCTCAATCTCAACTAAATCTAGCACCCGATCTTGGAGCGGTTCAACTCCCGGAAACGGCAGCGATTTATCATCTTTATCTATTTCTAGTTTTGAATTTTTGATTTTGAATTTTTCGTTCGCCCAGGCTTCCAAAATTGCCCGCCGCCGCTTGTACATAATTTCGCGATGCTTATTCATCACGTCGTCATACTCCAGCACGTAGCGGCGGATATCAAAGTTGTGCCCCTCCACTTTTTTCTGGGCCGCTTCTATTTGCTTGGATATCAGAGAGCTTTCGATCGGCTGATCTTCCGGAACTTTGAGCGTGTTCATGATCGCTTTCATCCGATCCGAGCCGAACATCCGCATCAGGTCGTCATCCATAGAAACAAAGAACTGCGACGAACCCGGATCACCCTGACGACCGGCGCGACCTCGTAACTGATTGTCGATCCGGCGAGCCTCATGCCGCTCTGTACCCAAAATGTGCAGGCCACCCAATTCTTTGACGCCTTCGCCGAGTTTAATATCAGTCCCGCGCCCGGCCATATTGGTAGCAATTGTCACCGCGCCCTTCTGCCCCGCTTTGGCGACAATTTTGGCCTCTTTTTCGTGGTGTTTGGCATTCAAAACTTCGTGCGGCACCCCCGCTCGTTTCAGTTTATCACTCAATATCTCGGATTTTTCGATCGCAATCGTACCTACCAGCACCGGTTGTCCCTTTTCATGCAGGCGTTTCAGTTCCTCGACGACGGCCGCGAACTTGCCGTTCTCCGTCTTGTAGACTTTGTCAGCCAGGTTTTTCCGAATCAGCTGCTTGTGCGTCGGAATGATGGAAACATCAAGATTGTAGACTTTCTGAAATTCCTCCTCCTGCGTTTTGGCCGTACCCGTCATACCAGAAAGCTTATGGTAAAGACGAAAATAGTTCTGGAAAGTTATCGTCGCCAGAGTTTTGCTTTCTTTCTGGACCGGTACGCCTTCTTTGGCTTCAATCGCTTGGTGCAAACCTTCTGAATAGCGCCGTCCCGGCATCAGGCGGCCGGTAAATTGATCAACAATAATAATCTCACCGTCTTTGACAACGTAGTCCCGATCCTTCTTGAAAATAGTATGTGCTTTCAAGGCCTGTTCCAAATGGTGAACATAGGCGATACCCTTGTCGGTATAAATATTTTGCACCCCCAGCATCTCTTCCAGTTTGTCCATACCGGCATCTGTCAGAGTTGCAGCCTTTTCTTTTTCATCAATATTGAAATGGACATCTTCCTTCAGACGCGGAATCATCTGTGCAAACTGCTGGTACATCTTGCCCGATTCCTCATCCGGAGCAGAAATAATCAGCGGAGTACGAGCTTCATCAATCAAAATGGAGTCGACCTCATCAATAATAACGTAGTTCAGCTCGCGCTGAGTTTTGTTTTCCAAGTCGTAAACCATGTTGTCACGAAGGTAATCAAATCCAAACTCATTGTTTGTGCCGTAGGTAACGTCTGCCTGGTACGCCTCGTGTTTTTCTTTGGGTGTTTGCCCGTGCCTAGTAGCCTTTGCCGTCAACCCGAGAAAGTTATAAATCAAACTGTCCCACTGAGCATCGCGAGTGGCCAGATACTCATTGACGGTGACGACATGAACACCTCGTCCCGTCATCGCATTAAGGTATACCGGCATTGTTTTAGCCAAAGTCTTACCTTCACCGGTTTTCATCTCAGCAATCCGACCTTCGTGCAGAACAATACCACCCATTATCTGCTCGTCAAAGGGAACCATGTGCCATTTTTCTTTAATCCCGGCGATCTCATACTCAGTCCCCCTGAGTCGCTTACAAGCATTTTTCACCACCGCAAAAGCCTCCGGCATGATCTCGTCGAGAATTTTGTCCTCGTCTTTTCTATCCGGAGCTTCTTTCAGCTTAGCTTTAAACTCGGCTGTCTTATTTTTTAGTTCCTCGTCCGAAAGCTTATCGAGATCTTTGTCAATCTCGTTAACCTGGGCTACGATCGGCTCCAGGCGCTTGGATTCACGATCTTCAGAAGAACCGAAAATTTTTGAAAATATCGCCATTAGTTAGCTCTAAATACAAACCCAGTTTACCAGCTTCGCCCCATAAAATCAACAGGTTGACCATTCTGACAAAATGATGTTAACTTCAAATGCTATTTATCTACCAACAAGGAGGTTATATGAAAGAATTGATAATGCCCGAGGCAATGGCCAAGTTCTCTGAAGTCAGCGCGTTCACCAGTACCAGAGGCTGGGGTAACCTGGACACCAGGACCGGTGACCCTGTCGCTCGTTCCAATTTACAGGAATTATGTCAGCATCTGAATATTTGCCAGACTGATGTGATCAAGATGGAACAGATTCATCACGGTGTTGTTACCGACGTGAGCAGTTCACAGCTGGGCGAAACCATTATCGGGGTTGACGGAATTGTCACAAATGAGACGGGAATATTTCTGTCAGTGGTAACAGCCGACTGTCAGCCTGTCCTGCTCTTCGATCCGGTTGAGCACGCAATCGGGGCAATCCATGTAGGATGGAAAAGCAACGTGGCCGGCATAATTGATGAAACGATCGATGCCCTGGGAGCGTTGTATAATGTCAAGCCGGAGAACCTGCGTGTTTTTATCGGACCGTCACTGTGCGTAGCCCACAGCCGCTTTTCCAACCCCCGCCGGGAACTACCTTCAGTTTTCCATCAGTTCATTGTTGACGAGGAAAAGGCAGGCTCAACTGCCGGGTATGTTGATTGGCGAGCCGCCAGTAGGAAACAGTTTCTACTGGCCGGCGTGCCGGTAAATCAGGTGGAGATATTCCCGGCTTGCACTGCCTGCGATACGGACACATTCTTCTCTCTGCGCGGAGACAGAAGCATCGAGGGAGAACAGATTTCGCTTATCGGGCTCCGGTAGAAAACGGCCAGCAACCCTGTTGCTGGCTTTTTCCTTTTGACATTCCCCTTATTTGATGCTAGAATTTTTCCGATATGTTCGGTGAACTCGTCACAATTTTTTTCATTTTGCTGTCCCAAATAGGGCTCAGCGCCGATGCCAAAGCCTCCCTGGCAAATTTTTTGGAGCCTGCCCTGCCGGAACCGGAAGTTATTGTCGCCCAGCCTAATGGCGATACAGATATGCAATTAGCGGACGAGATCGTTTCTTCGCTGGCGCCGCTTCCCGGGAAAGTTTCAGACGAGGATGATAATCTTTTCATAGACGCCCGTTCAGCTGTTGCCATGGACGCCGCTACCAAAGAGGTTCTATTTGAGCAGAATTCCAACCAGGAATTACCAATGGCGAGTATAACCAAGATTATGACAGCCCTCCTGGTTATTGAAGAGGGTAACCTGGAAGATATTGTCACTGTCACTCCCGAGGACGTAATCGAGACCGGATCGGACATAGATCTGCGCTCCGGCGAAGAGATTTCGTTGGCTGATTTACTGAAAGCAGCTTTAATAAAGTCCGCTAACGATGCGGCTACAACCATGGCCCGTCATGTCGGCGGCAATAGCATCGAAAATTTCGTGGCCATGATGAACGAAAAAGCCACTGAATTGGGACTGAATCATACTCATTATGTCAACCCGCACGGGTTTGATGACAGCGAACATTACTCCAGCGCTCATGACATTGCCCTGTTGATGTCATACGCAATGGAAAACGAAATGTTTCGCCAGATTTCTTCGATGAAAGAGCATGACGCTCATATCCTAAATTTCGATGAGCGACCTATTCACATCACCGCTACCAATAAACTTTTGATCAAAGACGATAATCTCATAGAGGGCGGCAAAACCGGATTTACAGATGAGGCCGGCGAATGCCTAGTTACTGTGGCCAAGAATCCTGACCAGCACCGGATTGTGACAGTTATCCTGAACAGTCCGGATCGTTTTGGCGAAAGCCAAAAGCTTATAAACTATGTTTTTAACAAATACGAATGGTAGCAGCAGCTATTACTGAAGCAGCTGTTTTTTTATTATATTATTAGACAGCCTTGACAGAACCTGTTGAAGCTGTAAAATAGCAGGTCGGAAATTCGGTCGAAAGGAGGAGATCATGGATTCCGAAACTAACAAGGAGAGGATGCTTTTGCATCAGAAAATTCTCAAGCTACTCGCCGGGGACGGATTGGGATTCCCACCGGAGGCGAACGGCTGGCGCGAGACTGCCGAGCATGTCGTGGCGAAACTCAGTCCATGGGAGCAACGTTGCCTAGCTCTGGCACTTCTGACTGACTCCGGTCTTAGGCCGGAACACCAGGAAGACGTGCTGCTGGCAGTTTACGAGGCGATCGAGGACGATGTCGAGGATGGCGGCGGAGACAACGATGTTCTCCAGGCCTGCTGCGAGTATGTCCAAAAACATGACCACTTGCACTACCGAAGCAAGCTTGTGGCCATGTACCGAGTCCTTCACGAACAGGGACTTGACATCGGTCTTTTTCTGGACGCACTCGATGACATCGGTATCGACCCCGAAGCCGAAGAAACGCCGGCTGACGGAGACGAGGCACCCATCCCCACCGGAGCGGAAAATGAGAGCAATTAGCTCTCGAACCAAAACGGCGCTAGGTCCAAGACCCGGCGCCGTTTTCACATGCTTAGATTTTTATTTCCCGGACCTGCCCCGGGGGTAAATCACCTAATCTATATTGGTCCTCGCGAAAACGCTGCAGCCGTACCACTTCATTCCCGACATGTTCAATCATTACCCGGATCTGCCGCTTATGACCTTCGGTCAGAATTATTTGGTAAATATTATCGGACTGGTCATGTAGTTTGATACCTTTCATTCGCAGTGTTTTTCCGTCAATCTTAACACCCGCCTTCAGGTCTCCCAGATGCTGCAGCGATAACTGCCGTTTTGTCCAAACCAGATATTCCTTTTCGCTCTGATAGCGGGGATGCATTAAGTGGTTAGCCCAATCGCCATCGTTGGTCAAAAGCAAC
>CAZLGC010000047.1:5558-8651 GCA_964559275.1 uncultured Candidatus Saccharibacteria bacterium | reverse complement strand
AACCTTTTTCCAAAAAGTAATCAGTTAAAAAAACAACGATGTCGGCGTTGTTTTTTGTTTGACTCACGGCTTGCCAATTCCGGTATAGCTATATCCCAGCTGCCGTATTCGAACCGGGTTCAACAAGTTGCGCCCATCAATGATAATCGGTTTTTTCATACTGGTTTTCAATTTATGCCAGGGCAGGGCTTTGAATTGTTCCCACTCGGTTGCAATTATAACTGCCTCTGATCCTTCAATAGCGGCAGCAGCGGATTTGACCGTCACCAGCCTAGATATTTTGGCCCGCGCCTGCTCGGCTGCCTGAGGATCAAATGCGACCACCTCGGCACCGTCACGCAACAGCCAACGGACAATGCTTAGAGCCGGCGACTCACGTACATCATCGGTGTTTCCCTTAAAAGCCAGGCCTAGGATCGCAATCTTTTTCCCGCCAAGCTTTCCCCGGAATTGTTTTTTGATTTTTTCATAGAATAGCTTCTTCTGTCGTGCGTTTACTTTGAGAACCGTATCAATGATCCGAAAATTGAAGTTTTTGGATTTCGACATGAAGCGCAGGGCGCTGACATCCTTGGGAAAGCAGCTGCCGCCAAAGCCCAAACCGGCCTTCAGAAATTTCGGGCCGATCCTAGAGTCAAGGCCGACACCGGCCGCCACATCATCAATATCGGCCCCGACTTTTTCCGAGAAGTTGGCGATTTCATTTATAAATGACAGCTTTGTTGCCAAGAAAGAATTCGAGGCATATTTGACCAGCTCGGCAGTGGGAATTTCAGTAAACATCTTTTCTGCCGAGAGCGGCGCGTAAACCCGGCGCATAATTCGCTCAGCTTTTTGGGAATCAATCCCCACGACGACTCTATCCGGGTGCAGGAAATCATCAACGGCGTTACCCTCGCGCAGAAACTCCGGGTTGGAAGCCATGTCAAATGATACCCGAGTATATCTTTTCACAGTCCGGCGAACCAGTTCGGCCGTTCCGACTGGCACGGTGCTCTTGTTGACAATTACTACATAATTTTTAAGGTGGCGGCCGATATTCCTGGCGGCGGATTTGACATAGCTAAGATCCGCTGAACCGTCACGGTCCTGCGGCGTTCCCACCGCAATAAAAACGGCCTCAGCGCCGGGCAAGCATTCCGACAGCTTAGTAGTGAAATTTAATTTCTTGGCCCGCACCGCGGATTTGACTACCTTGGAAAGCCCAGGTTCATAAAATATGTCCTCGCCTCGGCAAAGCTTGGCTATCCGGTCACTATCAATATCCACGCAAGTAACTTCGTGCTTCAATTTGGCCAGACAGGCGCCGCTAACCAGGCCGACATAGCCGGTCCCGATGAATACAATTTTCATATTTGTTTATTTAAAAGCCCGCTTACAAGGTAAACGGGCAAGTATCAGAAGAATTACTTTTATCAGGGCAGCTGACTATAGCCACCGGCAGTGCCGCCGTCACCGTGCAAGCTCAGTAGTTTTTCGCTAACAACTATGACCGCATTGATGTCGTAGCCCGCCAAATCAAAGGCTTCGCGGGACGGGATTCCGTACTTTAGACCATTGGCGATGACATAGATACCGCCCGTTTCCTGGCTTTGCAAAAGCGCTCCATCACGAAATTTGACCGGCGGCCCCAGCGGGTAGCTATCCAGCTCCTGCCGGGAAATATTAACCACCAGAATTTGCCCGTTATAATTATAGTCAAGAATTTCCTTACCCCAGAAAGGTCGCTTCTTGCCTTCAGCAAGGAGATAAACTGCCGGATTTTCAGCTGTTTTTATAAATGTCCCGTCCGGACGTTCGAGGTTCTGTTTATCAAACTTTTCCGCTTCCGGCAACAAGTTGACTTCTGTCCAGCTGACATCAATCGGGTTCTGGTTATTGTAACCTAATAAATGCAAAGTTTCCTGATCAGGGATTCCGCGGCGGGTTTCATCGTCCGAGATAAAGACAGCTCCATTCGGTGAACGGAAGACGACCCCGTCTCGCAGCTTGATCGGATCACCCGTTCCCAGCCCGACAATATCACTGGCATCGACCACAACCACCTGGTCCGGCCGGTATGTCTGTGAAAAAGCGGCACGG
Organism: uncultured Candidatus Saccharibacteria bacterium; assembly: GCA_964559275.1. Classification (GTDB taxonomy): domain Bacteria; phylum Patescibacteriota; class CALEFQ01; order CALEFQ01; family CALEFQ01; genus CAZLGC01. Next base: position 6,569 of record CAZLGC010000047.1, on the reverse strand, counting down.
CCCCAAAAACCATGCTTCTTGCCGTCCATTCCGACCAAATAAACACCCGGGGAACCACGCTCCTGAATCAATGTACCAGTCATAAATGATGAGTCAAAATACCGATTCCACCACAGTGTCCAGAACAGATAGTTGCCGTTCCCCTTCTCGGTGCCGGCCACCGGATTGTAGATGAAAAGATTGGCGGTAGCCCGGTTCTCCGGAGTTACCGCTACACCGTCTTGAGTCACAGTAGTTCTGCCGACATCATAACCGTAACTGCCTTTGTGTTCATCATAATATTGACCGAGAACCCAAGCAGCCTTGGAAATCTGGACATCGAAGCCTTTGTATTTGGGATCGCAGCTACCATAGCCGGTGGCACAATCCAGGGCCGACTGTGACGGCGCCGAATTTTCGATCAGACTTTGCTCTTTTTGCAGCATTACCAGCATCACCTTGGGACTCACCCCGTAGGCTCGGCAAGCATCATAAACAATTCCGGCCGCTTTTTTGCCACCGACAGTGTATGACGCCAGGTAGCTGTTGTAGCTTTCAAAAAACCCCTGGATATCCGACTGGGTCATGCTGGACGAAGCATAATACAAACGATCGGAAATTATATCACTGGGGTCATATTCCGCACTGGCCAATGCCGGCAAAAACAGCAGCGAAAACAGTATCAGGCAAATTGTTACCTTATTTGTTTTCATTTGTCTCTTTGGAAGCGATAAAATTGGCAGCTCTCAGCAGTGAGTCAAAAGTGCCGGCGTCGATCCATTCGCCGGATATCTTTTCGGCCACTAGTTCGTCTCTATCTAAGTATACATTATTCAGGTCGGTTATTTCAAGCTCGCCTCGCTCTGACGGTTTTAGCTCTTTGATATGCCCAAAAACATCGCCGTCATAGACATAAAGGCCGGTTTGGGCAAAGTTACTTTTTGGCTTGGCTGGTTTTTCCTCAATCGATTTGACCTTGTTGCCCTGGCCAAATTCAACCACCCCAAATCTTTCCGGGTCATCAACTTCTTT
>CAZLGC010000047.1:0-5458 GCA_964559275.1 uncultured Candidatus Saccharibacteria bacterium | reverse complement strand
TGTTGCCCTGGCCAAATTCAACCACCCCAAATCTTTCCGGGTCATCAACTTCTTTGACAAAGATCATCGCGCCTTTGTCAAAATTTTTCACTTGTTTAGCGACACTGTCTTCAAAGATATTGTCACCCAAGATCATGGCGCAGCCATCACCCCGGGCGAAGTTTTCCGCGAGCGACAGTCCGTGCGCCAAACCTTTCGGCTCATCCTGGATTTCGTAGGCAAACTTAGCGCCGAATTTGGAACCGGAACCAAGCAGATTAACATACTGACCAGAATGCTCGGGTGAGCAAATAAATAGGATGTCCTTTATCCCGGCACTAAGTAGGGTCGCCAAAGGATAATAGATCATCGGTTTGTTGTAAATCGGCAACAAGTGTTTACTGGTAGCCAGAGTAATCGGCCTGAGCCGGGTCGCATGCCCTCCGGCGAGAATAACACCTTTCATATAGTTCTATTTAGAATTCTTTTTAGCTTGGGCATATTTTTTCATCGCTTCCCGAACAGCTTCTGGTGCCGGCTTCATCTTAATACCGTATTTTTCCAGATTCTTTGATTGCAGAATGTTACTGGAACGCTTCTTTTTGACCAACCCTTTGGCAACCAGCTCTTCCTCGTCCAGCCACTCTTTTTCAGGAAGATCCGGATCTACATATTCCCGATACAGCTCAATTATTTCTTTGTGCCTGACTGAACCAGGATTGGTAACATGGAAAATTCCCTCAGCCTTTTTGTCCAGCAAAGCCCGGAAAACTTCGACCATATCATCCAGAACCGTTAGGCTATTTTCGACATCGATAATTCGCGGGTAGCTGACCAACTTGTCAATGATGTTTTTAGGAGATGGCCTTGAATCCAGCGGCATACGGATACGGGCAATTCCGATGTTTGGCATTGTCGACAATGTTAAGTCGGCCGCGTATTTGGCCCGGGTGTAAGTTGGCTCGGGATTGGCAAAATCCGATTCTAACCAGCCGCCGGGGCTCGGTGATTCACCGTAGTAGATACAACCAGAACCTATATGCAAAAGATAAACCCCGGCATCCTGACAAGCCTTGGCAATATTTAGTGGCAAAACTGTGTTCCCGGCAATCGTCTCCCACTGGTGAGCGTCACACCAGTCAACATTGGGTTTGCCCACTATACCAGCGGCGTTCAAAACCGCCCCAGGTTTATACTTCTCCAAGATTCTAGCTGTATCAGCGGGAGTTTCAATCCACTCTTCGGAAACAACCGCGTCCGGCCAGGCCTGGGCGCATTTATCACCTACGTAGCCGCGACCAATTATCAATATTTTACTTCTTGCCATATTGCTTTTTATAGTATTTCAGATATTCTCCGGTCTTGATTTTTTTCCACCACCAATGATTGTTTCGATACCAATCGACTGTCAGTTTCAGTCCGTCGCGAAAATTGACCTGTGGTCGCCAGCCCAGCTTTTTGAGTTTATTACAATTAATCGCGTAACGGACATCGTGGCCGGGGCGGTCTTTGACATACTTAATTGATTTCTTGTCGTGGCTGGTCAATTTTAGGATTTGCTTTGTCAATTCAAGGTTGGTGATGTCGCGGTGACGATCGGAGCCAATGTTGTAAATTTCACCCGGCCGGCCGCGTGTGAGAAGTTTGGCAATCGCCCGGGCATGATCTTCCACAAACAACCAATCGCGGACTTGGTCGCCCTTGCCATAGACCGGGACCTTCTTCCCTTCTAGTAAATTGGTGATGAAAAGCGGTACGATTTTTTCCGGATATTGGTAGGGGCCATAGTTATTCGAAGCCCGGGTGAGAACAGTCGGAACGCCAAAAGTCCGGTGATAGGCCAGCACCAGCATGTCCCCACCGGCTTTGCTGGCTGAATAAGGGCTGGAGGGTCTGATCGTATCCCCTTCCCTGGAATAACCTTTGGCAACATCACCGTAGACTTCGTCAGTCGAAATCTGAATGAATTTTTTAATTTTCAGATCCCGGGCCGCTTCCAGTAGATTGTATGTACCCAGAACATCAGTTTTGACAAACGCATCCGGATCAAGGATAGAGCGGTCAACGTGGGTCTCGGCCGCGTAGTTGATGATGGCCTGGCAACCCTGGGCAGCTCGGCGCACTATTTTTTGATCAGCAATATCACCTTTAACAAAATGATAACGTTGCTTGAAGCGATAAAAACCGCGGCATTCTTTGAGGTTATCAAAATTAGCCGCGTAGGTGACCTTGTCAAGATTGATCACTTTGATCTGTTTGTTTTTTTGGAGGATATGGCGGATAAAGGCCGATCCCATAAAACCTAGCCCGCCGGTCACGAGTATCTTCATAGTCTTCATAAAGAAAACGTGTATTATCACTTTATGTTACCACTATGGCCTTTTTCAGCCAAGCAAAAGGCGGAACCGCTAAGTTCCGCCTAGGAAAGCCTTGGCTAAGGCTTGGTACATTGATGCCATTCCTGGCGGTGGTCGCACCAACGGATGTCATATCCGATGAGTACAAATTCCACCCGGAATTCACTAACCTGTCCCACTGGGTGCTGCGCCACAATCGCAGCCGCGAGTGACCGCTCCAGCCAGGCATCATCGAAGCCGAAGCTGTCTGCGAAAGCTCCGAAACTTTGATGCCCTTCGGCAACGATCGAGATCGCATCACCGAGCAAGCCGGCCACATCCGCCGGTTCGGCGAAGTGATTGCAGGCCACGACCAGCTCTACGGTCGCTTCCCAGCGATCAGGCCAGTACATCTTGGCCTTAAGATAGCCCGCCGGAGCCTCGTCTGGATCGTAGAACTCGGGGAGATACATGTTATCTCCCAGTCGAGTCCAGAGCGAACCTTCATAAAGGATCCATTCGGCCTCGTTTTCGGCGAAGCTGACCGGGGTGTCGAGTGGCTGGGCACAGCCTTCCGGGATGGGGTATGGTGGCCCCTCGATACCGGCTATGTACTCGGCCGGGCTGGGATGGCCAGCGGTGGCACAGCCGGTCATTACAACCAGCAACAAACAAATCAATCTGGTCACGGTGTTCCCTCCATTCTATCTAAAGTTACGTTAACGACTTGTTTTCAACGGGCTCCAGTTTCTGCGGATAGTGCGGTTCGCGCTCACCTACCCTGACCGGCAGCACATCCAGCAGGCGCAGGAAACGCTCGTAGTACTTATCCAAAGTGAAATTATCCTCAAAATAGCGACGGGCATTCTGGCCCATGGCCGGCAGCAGTTCCGGGTGTGCCAACAGGAATTCAATCTTATCAGCCAGATCTTCCGCGTCACCGGAAGCGAAGGTAACCCCGGTAGATTTGGCAAGATCCGTATCTTCCTGGATCAGTTCCGGGATTCCTCCCTGGTAAGCGCCAACAACCGGCGTTCCTAGCGCCAGGGATTCGTAAATCGTCAGCGGTGAGTTCTCGTACCAGAGACTAGGTACTATAACAAATTTGGCTTCGCGCACCAAGCGATGCAGCTCTGCCCCGGTTTTGAAGCCGAGAAACTTAACCTTGTCAGCCAACCGCTGCTTTTGCACCTGCTGGCGGAGCTCAGACTCAAACTCACCCTGGCCAACAATATAGAGCGGTGTATTCAAACCTTTGATGCGAGCCAGTGCATCAATTATTGTCTGGACGCCTTTCTCACTGGAGAGACGCCCGTAAAAAAGCATGTAGTTCTTAGGCTCATAGCCAGGCTGATAGTCGTTTTCATCCAGACCGTAGGGTAGGTGTGCGATGGCTTTGGGGAAATTATAGTCGCGACTTTTTTGCATCAAAAACTTGCTTGGCGAAGTGCACAAATTGACGTAGCGCCGAAACGGCCGCCATAGCTTGTGATGGATAGTCATCTCGATCATTTCGTGGAAACCAGCCAACACCGAGCCTTTTATAACTCGGTCAGTCAGATAGCGCCAGTATTTGCCGCCCTTGTCTTTCTCCCAGGGGCGCCCATCTTTGAGCAAATAGTAATTAGCCGACAAATGCTTATAATGATGCAAGGTATGAATAACCGGGATGTTGTATTTTTTAAGGACAGGCAAAATTGCCGGGCCGATGTGATGGAAAATATTGTGCAAGTAGGCCAGATCCGGCTTTTCCTTTTTGATGAGCTCCTCAATTTTGCGAGCTGCTTCGTAATTGTAAATCATCTTGACGGCCTTGCGTAGAGTTCCGAGATTGAACCCAAAGGAGCTGAAATCCTCATAAGTCACGAAATAGTCTTTATGCTTTTCCACCCAGTCGGGTGATTTTTCTTTGACCTCATCATTCCAGGCTGTAAAAGGGATAACTTGGTGCCCGTTTTTTTGCAAAACTTTGGCAATTTCAAAAACTACCCGCGTGGTTCCCCCGGATTTACCGCCTTCTTGGAGAAATTTTTCGACAAGTAGTACTTTCATGTTGGAAATTGAAGGTAGAAAATGGAAAATGGAAATAATTCTATCTTCTATTTTCGATCTTCTAATATGAAAGGATGGCCCAGCCTATCTCACGATAGACTGGGCCGTCCTAGAGTGCTTGAGCTCAGAACCGGATGGCGTAGAACACCATCAGTCCAGAACCGGACTGCTCGATGGTGTAGCCATCGTCCTGATCCTGCTCCTGGGAAGCAATCTTCCCCTTGATGAGCAGATACCAGGTCTCGCCGGCAATCTCGGCACCGCCAGTGAGGTACGTTGTGGAGAGGTCACTCCACGGCGCAGTGAAGTATTCCACCCCGCCGAAGAAATTGAAATTGTCTCCAAACCGCACCAGACCAAGACGAGCCTCGATGTCGGCTTCGCCGAGACCGGATTCAGACGAATCGTACGTCTGACCTCCGTAGGTCTCCTCGATGTTCTCACTGCCGACCAGGGCGTAACCACCCAGGCGAATGTACGGCAGGAGCGAGGAGCGGAACCCGTGAAACAGGGTCCCGGAGATCTCGACGGCCGCTCGGCTCGTCTCCAGCTTGTAGCCGGAACCGGCGTCTCCACTCGACACCTTGTACTGGCCGGCGAGCCCCAGCTCGTACCAGGTGGGGTTCCGGCGCTCGGTGTGAAACCTGACGCCGAGCCAGAGGGTGTCGTCGTCCGACTCGAAGCTGGTGTTGCCGCTGCGTTCGCGGCTGAAAGTGCCGCGACGATAGTCGGCGAACAGATCCATCTTCGCTGAAAGACTGTGCGCCAGGCCGACTCGGAAGTTGTTCCCCGAGTCATCGGGGGACATCTCGGTGTCCCCGTCAAAAGTGCCGAAGTCGCCGGAAAGCGACAGGCACCAGGGATCCTCCGCGGTCGGGTTGGAGTGCAGCTGTTCGGCGCGGGCGGCGCCCACGCCAACGAACAGGGTGATGGCCACGGCCATCACACAGATCATCATCCAGATCATCATCGGTTTCATGAGGAAATTCCTCCCTTTCTGCTTTGGTTGAAAATTGACATTTCAGGGAAAAACCGGGGCAGATTATACCCGAAAATTTGGCTAATCCAGCCACCGTTTTTCCCTGAAAATG
>CAZLGC010000046.1:0-8830 GCA_964559275.1 uncultured Candidatus Saccharibacteria bacterium | reverse complement strand
GGTTTTTTAGCCTTCGATAAATTGAACCCCAGTTGCAGCAGCAGTTGGTCGTTCTTGAGCAGTCGCTCGACTGTTATCGCTAGTGTGTTCTTGTTATACATGTTTACTACTTTGAGACAGGTCTGGTTGTTTATCAACTGGGCAAATAGAGCGGTGTCCGGGACCACCAGTGCTTTTAGGTAGGGCAGGACAGTATTGAGAGCATCGGGGTTACGGTAACCGGCATTATAAGGAAAAACGATCACATCAGCTAAGTTGACGGTATATTTTAAATGCTCGGGGTTAGTTGTCTTTATAAAACGGACGTTATTGATGATGCCGAGACGGTGAACCATATTCTTCAGCTTTTTGACCGTCCGAGTCTTTTCGCCCCAAGTAGTAATCAGTAACCTAACATTACTCTCTGGAAACAAATCTTTGACTATCGGGAACGCTCTGACCATCAACTGAAATTGTTTCTTGGCCTCGGGTTTGCCGTAGAGAAGGACAACATGATCATCGGCATTTATCTTTATTTTCTGACGGAACTTCTTGGCTGTTTCCTGGTCAATCCGTGGTGGCTCTTGCCCGAAATTGAGCGGCACGGGCAGCGGCTTGGGCGGAGCCCAGACGGAGCTCAGCAGAATCAACAATCCGAAGACAACAACATTGACAATGAAAGTCAACCAGAAGGCGGCGGTTTGGAGCATTAGGAAATTCAGCAGGATCATTAGAACCGAAGCCATAAAGCCGTAGCCAACAGCTCGCCGGGCAAAATTCTTCGCTCGCCAGGTGATGAAAAGTCCCAGCAGCAGGGCAATATTTAGCACCAGTAAACCAACCGAAAGATCTTCGGTGAAAAGATTCTTGGCGATTACTAGAACATCAAAAAAAATGATGAATGACGCCAAGGTGTAGCTTACGTAATTTCTGGTGGCATGATTCATAGCCCTTAATAGTATCGTCTAAATGGCTTATTGTCAACGAAAAGCAGGCAACGCGGGTTGCCTGCTAGATTGCATACCACTCTTATTCCTCCATCTTTCTGAACTGGACTGCGGACAAGCCTTCGGGGGTAGCGTTTGGCCCGATTTCGAACCAGAGACACCCACCCAGATCAGCGCAGATCTCTTTGCTCCACTGGCAGGGAGCAGACAGAGTCTTGGTTTGGTAAAAACGGCGATTGACGACCGCCAGTCGAGTCTGATGGGGAGTGAAACCGTCAAAGGATAACTTGCTTCTGAGAATCTGGAATTCCCAGGCACCCAGAGCTCCGGCCTTGATCTGGAGCTGCAGGTGTCTTAGTTCCTTGACGGAACATCCAACCAGAAGTCTAGCAAACAGATGTTCTGCCAGCCAGTGACTGTGGTTGTTCACTGCCGAAAGACTTTCTGCCTTGTATGGCAGTGGTACCCCCAAAGCCAGGTAGGCGCGCTGCCAGCTGGCTTCTACGACTTGTTCGATGAAGTAGTTCAGCTGGACAGGGCTGAGTTCAAGCTCAACCGGCCATCTTTCCGGTAGGTTGACTTTCGTCTTTTGTCCCTGTGATCCCAGAACTTTGTTTCCCCAAGCATCAATATCCTCGAAGATGTGTACAGGGGAAACGCCGAATTCCCCGGCTTCGGTCTTAAGACAGGTCCGCAGCAGCGGGAGAATTTTACCCGGAAAGGGAATCAGTAGAGTGATAGGAACTGATTCGCCAACACCGGGAAGCGGAGGCGGCCGCGGCGGTTCTTTCGAAGCGGGATCTTTCTGCTTAGGGAAAGGTATGATTTTACCAGTCGGTGGCTTTTTGGCACCACCATTCTTTTTTCCTGACAAAACTAGCCCTCCTTTCTGTTTGACCAGTTACGATACCAGTATATTGGCTCAGTGTCAAGGTAAAACTAAGTCTTATCTGAAGTCTCTTTTTTCTCTTCCGCAAGCTCTTTTTTCACTTCTTCTTTCAGTTCTTCTCTCAGGTGCCGGCGCCCTTTCCGGTAATGGAAGAATATCTTGCCGGCAATGGCAATGACGATTAAAGCGATGCCGATCCAGAACCAAACGCTTTGGTAAGTGGTGATGTCTTTGACGTTCTTTTCCAGGGTCTGAATTATTCCGACTACGAAGGTATTGATGAAGAAGTTGCCGCCATCAGCTCCGATATTGGGCAGCCACTCTTTGATGAAGCTTTGGGCGTAGCCGTAACCGAGAAAACCGGGAGCGGCGGTGATAGCTATAACCAGGCCGGAGTTGAATATCTTTCCCCAGCGCCAGCTGAAGTAGACGACGCCGGCCAGTAGGATAAAGGAGATAACCAAAGTCGTAACGAAGATTGACATCAGCTTGTCGTGGGTCTCATCGGAATAGATCGGGATTTTGTTTAGAACGCTGTCGATCGGAGTGGCATAGTCAACGCCCTTGAGCAGGGTGAATATTATGCTGGTACCTTCTTCGTAGATTGGAACGGCTAAATTTTCCAGCAAACCGTCTTTTAAATCCGAAGCTGATTTATTCTGGATTTCCGATTCGGGGAAAAATAGGTTGAGGGCTTTACCGATAACGCTTTCGTCTTGATCCTGATCAGTTTCCTCTCCCTCGGCAGCTTCATTCTGATTTTCACTCAGGCTTTGTTTGTATTCCTCAATTTTTTGTAGCACATTCCCCTCGGTGTTATTGAGCGTATCTTCGATCATGCCGGTGATTGACTCTACGGCTCGCTCTCGATTAGTCAGCTGCATGATGTTGTAGGATGTCATCGAGATGGCAAACACCATCAGAAAAAGTAGGGCGAAAATCCACTTGGCGTCAATAAACCAAAGCGGACGCTTTTGCTTAGGCGCATTGAAATTAGCGACAAATTTTTGGATAAAACGATTCATAGTTTTTACTTAAGGAATTATGAATTAATTATAGCATTTATTAGTCTGTAAAAAAATCCCCCCACACTCACAGTGAGTGTGGGGAGAGAACCGAAATTTCTGAAGGGTTTACGGAGTAGTTGGTTCTGAAGGGCCGATTTTCTTGTTCAGGCCCCGCAGCCAGAAGCCGGTGATCATTACAAAGACACCGTAAATCAGGAGATAGAGACCGAGGATCCAGATGAGAATGGCGATAGTCCCGATCGGGTAGAGGAAAATCAGGATACCTAGGATGACTGTCAAGACTCCGGCAATTGCCATCATCCATTTGGCTCCGGCGCTGAGGTCCCTAATTGACAGAGCATAGGTGAACTCACCGATACCGGCGATCAGGGCCCAGGCCGCGACCAGATATATCAGTACCATCAGTGACATGGCTGGCCAGAGCATGATCAGGGCACCTAATACGATACCGACAATACCTAGCGGCACGCGGTGCACCCAGACTTGGTTTTTGCGCCCCTCAATCATTGCCATGATGATGATGATGATACCATCCAGCAAGGCGAAGAAAGCAAAAATCAAAACCAGGGTGGCGAGCGTTATGCCCGGCCACAGGACCAAGAGCAAGCCAAAAATAATCGCGACTATCCCTCGCACTACTAGCGACCAGGGATTCATCGCAAACATGGCATCGTCCATAGTTTTGTTTTTGTTAATTTTTAGCGACTATTTGTATTATAGCACAAAAAAAGCGTTTTGAGAAGGGGGGCTATAGGTTATTGGCTATTGTTTCTGCATTAAACCGCATCATTTCTAAATAAGAATTTGTCCCCAGCGGATCCAAAACAGCCACTTCAACATTCATGTCATCAAGGAAGGACTGTAGGGATTGTGTGGAGAGTTGAGGTTCGGTGAAAATAGTTGCGATGTCATACTCTGTAACAGTATCTTGAAGCTCTTTGAGATACTGCGGGGTCGGCTCCTTGCCCGGTACCGGTTCAAACGTTGCCACTACCGTCAGATCGTAGGCCTGGGCAAAGTAGGGCCAGGCGTCGTGGAAGGTGACTAGGTCACGCTTTCTTAGATCGGACAAAGTCGATCTGATAGCACTATCAAGTTGGTCTAATTCGGAAAGGTAGTTGGCAAGATTTCGTTCATATGTTTTTTGGTTGTTCGGATCAAGTGCGGTCAACTCGGCGGCAATGTTGCGGGCAATTTGTTTGGCGTTTTCGGCCGAGAGCCAGTAATGCGGGTTATATTCGCCGTGATGTTCATGTTCATGGGTGTCCGCTTCTTCATCATGTTCGAGCTCTTCGGCCAGCTCGTGTTCTTCTGCGGTCGGTATCAGCTCAATTCCCTGTTCAACTGTTACAGTCTCCGCGCCGGTCGAACTGGCAATTTCCGCTGCCCAATTATCCAGGCCTTGCCCGATGGCGAAAACTTTATTTACTCCCTCGAGTCGCGCCAGGTCGCTCGCGGTCGGCTCGAATGTGTGCGGACTGGCACCGGAGGGAAGAACGAGTTCAATTTCCGTGGTGTCCCCGGCAATAGCCGATGCAATTGAGTGCAGTGGGGGAATAGTTGCCGCTATTTTGGTCTCAGTCCCGGTAACTTCACGTTGTTCCGGTGCCTGCACCAAAAACCAAACTGCCACTAGTGCAGCCAGGATAAGTAATACAATTAGCCAGACAGCTTTTTTATTCATGGGATTATTTGTACAGGAATTCTAAGAGGTGATAGACGACGAACGTCGGCCAGACCAGGGCTTTGAGGAAGCCGAGTACCCCGACCCAGAAGCTGTCGGCGTGGCCGATGTAGTAGATGGCCGCACCGATGAAGCCGAGGCCGTAGATAGCACCGCCGACTCCGCCGTTGAAGTGGTCTTTCTTTGACTTTTTGCCCTTGCCGCAGCTGTCTGCCCAGGATTCGACTTTCTTTTCTATTTTTTCTTCAAATTCTTTTTCTTTGGATTTTTCCATATAGGTATTATTAATTTGAAATTAATTTTTGATATTCTCTTTCCGCCTTGGCAGCAGCTTCCTTATAGGGTTGCGGTCGGTAGCTGGTCTTAGCCAGCGCTTTTTTGACTGCCTCTCCGAAATCTTCCGGAGAGTCGGCTGCCAGCAGATCATGAATCAAATCTTGGCTTTCCGAACCCAAAACGTTTTGCAGGGCGTCTTCCACATTTTCGATGCTTTCCTGGCCGGAAGCTGAAGCCAGAACAGATTTTAGGATTCTCTCATTACTTCTGCCCTGTCTCTTTTGCTCGACCAGAGGCTCGACTCTTTGGTTGGTCTGTTCCTCGATATATTTGTCCCATTTCTGTTCGAGATGTTCTTCCAAATCGGTCTCGGTCCAGTCGTTCTTTTCAATCAAATAAGCCATAAGTAATTTTATATCAACACCCCATTTTACTTCTCTCCCCCGTTGCTCGCCGGTTATGTCATCGCGACCGGGGTCAGTCAGGGCCCTGATTTTATCAAAAATCATCTGTTCCGGGGACTGGACCTTGATTTCTTGTCCCTGGTATTCAATTGTCTGAGCAGGAAAACTTGGCAGTGGCTCTCTAGTTTGGATGTCAACCATGGCATGTTTGGCGCCCGCCACGCCGCCTCTCATTTTTGCCTTGCTTTCTTCGTCAAAATCCAAGTCATTCATCAGGCGGTCCCGATCCGCGGCCGAAACAGTGACATCAGTATCATTTTTACCGCCGGCAATTCTTTGTTCTAATGCCATCAGTTCACGTCCTTCCCCGCGCAGCTCATTGAACATCAGATACATGCCGATACTGCCGGAAAAGTGGAAATCGACATTTGTTTTAGCCGCTATTGCCTCATTGGTTTGGGCTGTCTGCTCCAGGATTTTGTCTATTTTCAATCCTTCGGTAACCTCGATGTCGTGCTCAACCGAAGACAGGCGCTCGGGGAGGCTTTCGCCTTTCTCGATCTGTTCCATTTTGTATGGTTCGAATTTCCTTTCTTCATCCATAATATTATCAATGGATACTCAAAATTCAACTGAAACTAGTATAACAGAATCAAAGAGAGTGTTCTATTTATTTATGGAAGGAAAAATGCTATAATAGAAATAGGATTTGATACAATTAAAAGAAACAGGAATGAAGACAAAAATTGCATCTATCAAACTAAAGGCCGGCTTGATAATTGGCGGGTTGATGGTGGTTGCCATCGGCTTGCTTTTTATTGCTTCCCCGGTTCAGGCAGCTGGTGTTTATGTAGACGCTGTCCATGGTAACGACGGCAACAGTGGTACTGAAGACAGTCCGTACAAGACTGTCACTAAGGGGTTGTCTGTCGGTGCCGAGGTTGTCAATGTCAAGCCGGGGACATACGACAAAGGCCTGGGAGAAAGTTTTCCCATTACAGTGCCAGATAATGTGACTTTGCGATCAACCCACGGGGCGGAAGATACCATAATTCGTGGAACTACTGCTGACAATAAACATGTGTTACAGATGGACAACAATACAATGGTGGATGGATTCACTCTGGAAGGTATCGGCTCGGGTTGGTTCACCGCCGGAGTTTATATAGTGAGGAAGACCGGCATGGAGATAAAGAATAATATTATTGACGGAAATGAGACAGGTTTTGCCGGCGTCATTTTCACTGACAGCTCAGGCAAAGTAGAAAACAACATCATCAGGGATGCGACCGGGTCAGGTGTTATGGGGTTGGCTTCCACCAAGGGATCCACGGCCGAAATTGAGGTCAAGAATAATACCATTTACGGAGGGGATTACGGTCTATATGCTGCTGAGATCTTGTCGGGGAACCAGGCTGTAGACGCGGTGAACAATATCATCAAGACCGATAAAACTGGCATCACCAATGGCCCTGGCCAGTTTCCTGAGGAGACGATAATTTCAAAGTATAACCTTATTGACAGTCCGACTTCCTATGAAGGAACAGTCGATGACAAAACCGGTGACATAACCGGCCAAGATCCTCTGTTGACCAATCCTGCCGGCGGAGATTTTTACTTGTGGCAGACTGCTGCCGGTCAAGATAGAACCTCACCGGCAGTCAATGCCGGTTCCGGCTCAGCTCGACATCTTGGCTTTGGCGGTATGCACACCCGCAGTGACGGTGGGGCGGATGTAGACGTGGTTGACCTTGGGTATCATTACCCGGGAGCGGCTCCGTCGGTAACCTTAGACAATGATTGGCCGGCGTCTGCGACCAGAACAGTAACAGTTAAGTACCATTTGATCGACGGCAATAGTCTGCCCTGCGATACCCAGGTTCAGTATTCTCTGGATAACGGTGTCCACTGGCAGATAGCCACTTCTGCGGGCGGGGACGGAACAGTTGGTCTAGACGCAAGTCCCGATGGCACCCTGCACACGTTTTTGTGGAACTCAGCTTCGGATGCGCCGGAAACCAAAGCCAACGACACTAAGATTCGGATAACGGCAACTAACGGGACTTTTGCCATGCCAAATTGGGCAACTTCCGAATCGTTTGTTCTAGACAATGAGCATGTCAAAAAAGATTCCAGTTCAGATGATTCCTACGGACCAAATGACACGATTGTGACGGTAGCCGGTCCCGGAGGCTCAGCCCAAGTTCTGGAGTTGAATCATAACGGCGCCTTGCGATATAGCCCCTTTTTCGCCTACACGCAGAGTTTGCGGACCGGATTCAATGTTGCGACCGGTGACCTGAACGGTGACGGCGAAGATGAAATTGTCGTGGCGCCACGGGCCGGCGGCGGACCCCAGGTTCGCATCTTCGATAAAAACGGGCAGGCTAAGTTCACTCCCGGGTTCTATGCCTATAATGAAAATATTCGTTGCGGCGTTGATGTAACTACAGGAGATCTAAACGGTGATGGCCATGCCGAGATAATTACTGTTCCCGGAGAAGGCTGTCCGGCGCAGGTGCGAGTCTTCGATTACCGCGGTCTTCCAGTTATAACCCAGGGATTCTATGCTTATGCGCAAGATACGCGCACGGGTTTCCGGGTTGCCTCCGGGGATTTGAACGATGACGGCCTGGCAGAGATTGTCACCGTCCCGGAGCAAAATGCTGTCGCCCAAGTCAGAATCTTTAACGGTGCTGGCCAGTCTGTGTTCGTTCCGTCATTCAATGCCTTTGGTGACCTTAAAACAGGCGGCGACATCGCAGTTGGTGATCTGGACGGTGATGATAAGGGGGAGATTGTGGCGGTGGCCGGTCCGGGCTTTCCGGCTCAGGTGCGGATGTTCAATTACCTGGGCACACCTGTCTTGTCACCAGGTTTCTACGCCTATGATCAGAATATGCACAATGGCGTGAATCTGACGACCGGCGATATCAACCAGGACAACAAAGACGATATCATAACTGTTCCCAGAGCCGGTGTACCTGCTCAAGTGCAGGTGTACAACCCGCGCGGTGAAGAGCCGCTGACTCTCGGCTTCTTTGCGTATCCGGAAAGTTTCCGCATCGGCGGAGATGTGGCAGTGGGATTGTTTGAGAACTAAAGTTTAGACAGATAAACAAAAAGCAGCTATGTGAGCTGCTTTTTGTTTGTATCACAGGCCACCAGATACGGTGACGTAAAATCACGGGGGGTGTTTACAGGTGGTAGTCTGAGCGTCAGCGAAGGCGAAGCCGTGGAGCGAGTGACGGGATTCGAACCCGTATCGCCAGCTTGCCCCGCAACGGCGAGGCGAACGAAGTGGGCCCGCCTGGTTGCGGGGTCCCGCGCAAATTTCTGGAGCGGATGACGGGACTCGAACCCGTATCACCAGCTTGGAAGGCTGGAACACTAACCATTGTGCTACATCCGCGCCACAGACTTGCGGGGTCCTCGCCACCGCACGAAATCAAAGATTTCGGCGTTGGCGGGAGAAGGCTGGAGCACTAGCCATTGTGCTACACTCGCATGTTTAGCAGATTAACACAAGAAATGTTTGTTGCCAAGATTTGAAAGGAGTTTCAACGACACAGGTTACAATATATTTGATTTACAGATAGATGTATTGCTATAATTTAATAATC
>CAZLGC010000045.1:0-8917 GCA_964559275.1 uncultured Candidatus Saccharibacteria bacterium | reverse complement strand
GTATTTGACCAAGACGGTGTCCTGGTATTGAGTGATGCCTTGGATGACATGGCCCGGGCTTTAGGTGTTTTCGAAGAAAGCGCCGCCTTCACGAAGAAACTACACGCCGGCAAGATTTCACTGCGCGAGGTCCTGGATGGCAAGCAAGCTATCCTTCATCGTTTTCCGGCTGAAAAAGTGAAAGCTGCAATGACCGCCATTCAAATTGACCCGGAGGCTAAAGGAGTTGTTGCCAAACTAAAAGAGCTTGGTATCAAAACTATGCTCATTACGCGCTCGTTTGAGTTCGTGGCCACCTATACCCAAGAACAGCTAGGGATTGACTATATTGCCGGATCTACAGATAAGATAACTATGGATGGAGATGTAAAAGACGAAGCAATGCTGACTAAGGCCCGGGAGCTGAATATTGAGCCGGCAGAAATTTTGGCCATCAGCGACTCCCCTTCTGACAAAGAAATGCTGGAAAAAGCTGGACTCGGACTAACCATCCGACCTATTAACGGGATGGAGGAATATTTCACCGAGATATACAATCTTCGAGACATTATTGATTACGTAGTGTAAGCCTAAGCCCAAAGCTCGAGAAAAAACCCAAAGCAACTCCAATTCTAACCCCAAATCAAAAACTCCTGCGATTGGAGTTTTCTGATTTAATTTGAGTTTGGAGTTGCTTTGGGTTTGCTTTTTGGATTTTGAGTTTGGGCTTAGTCTTTGTCCCACGCCATAATGCCGTTACCTTCGGCCTTGGCAACATTTTCCAGCTGCCCCATCAGGTGCGCCTGGATCATATAGGCATAGGCCTGGGTAAAAAACACCCCAATGAAAAACACAATTACGCCCAGACCCCCGATTATACCGGCTACCCAACTCATAACCAGGATCAGTAGAATGTTAGCAAAATTTTTCTTAAAAAACTCCCAGATGTGACCAAAGGCCAGCGAGCGACCGACACTATTGGTCATGGCAAAGCGAACATAGACCGGAATAAGAAGAAGGGCATAGGCGATACTGGCAATAATTATGAAAATGTAGTAGCCAATAAAAACGACAATAAAGGACGGGTCCATTTGCACGAAACCGAGGATGAAAAAAATTATGAAGGGAACAAAAACGATAATGAAAAAAGGAATGTAAAAAACGATGTAAGTAGCAATCAATTTCAGCCCATCAACGAACATCTGTCCGAGATGTGTCCACTCCGGCAGCGGGTACTGCTCGCCACGCATGACATTGCGGGTAATCCAGATCATGTAACCAAGCAAGAAGGGGATACCAACCAGGAACATCGACAGTAATACAAACAACGCCCCCATTGCCACCTTGCTAAACCAGCGGCCGTCTTTGAAGACATAACCGAATGCTTCGCCGATATCAATTCCCGGAGGGGGTACAGGTGGTTGTGCTTGCTCCATATAGTTAGATTACTTTTTGAATAGAAATGAGCTGCCAGTCGGCCGTCGGATTATCGACATTCAACTCAAACTCAACTCGCCAGCGATTCTCTTCTCCGGATTCGTAACGGACTATTATTTCATCGGTCTCCCGTAGCTGCTGGTTATCCTTACTAATTAAATTATAGCGGACTATTTCTGCGCCGGCTAGGCTCCTGTAATTATCCTGAAAAAGATCAAAATTAATTTCTTCTCTGAGCTCCGGGGACAGGTAGTCATAAGCATCTTCCCATTCTTCGTCGGTTATTTTCTGTAGAAAGTCACTGAATGACGCCTGTCCTGACGTAAGCGCCGGCACCTCTTTCAACTCAGCTTCGTCCTGAACTGACATAATGTAATTAAACATCTTGAATTTGGTCGAGGCATCTTTCTGATCTGTGGCGGTAACAGTAACCAAATACTGACCCGCATCACTTGGAACATCCAGTGATTTCCCCCAAATATTCAATTCACCGGTATCTTCCTCATTGACCTTGTCCGCAGGGACCTTAATGTCTAAGTTTTCTAAATCATAAGAGGAAAGAGTTTCGCCGCCCTTAGTCGGGGCTACCCTTTTAGCCACATCGGCTTGAACCGATTTGGCATCGCCTTTAACAAAAACCAGCAACAACGGCTGTCCTTCTTGAGTTAAGAAAGTCGGGTCCAGGGTGGCCGCTTTGATACCAACGTCGGGAACCACCAACTGATCGCCCTGATCGAGCACGTAGTTGTCAATCAGGAAGGCAATACAAAACACCGCCAGAACAGCCAGGATTGTCACTATGATTTTGCCGGAAGTTTTCATACTACTTGGGCGTAATTACTTTTCTTTTACAACCAGTTTAGCTGATTGCAGCTTCTGCTTCAATAATTTGTGCAGCTTTTCTGCTTCCTTGACCAGCTTCATCCCCTCTTCCACGTCAAGGTCGGCACTTTCCAGCTGCAGTGATATTTCCTCCATCTTGGCAAACGCCTCTTTAAATGTCATCTCCTTCTTCTTGGGCATACCTTTTCCCTTTATTTCTATACTCGTACATTCCTTATATTCCTCCATTTCTATACTACTGTATTATTTCTTACTTTTCCCCTTTACTGTAACAAACAATCCACCTTTCGCCAACTTAGCTTTGAGGTTGTCCCCGACCTTGACTTTGTCGGCCGCCCGGACAATTTTGCCCTGACGTGAGAGCACACTGTAGCCTCGGGCCAATACCTTTTCCGGACTCAACGCCAAAACCTTGCGATACAAAAGCTCGGTTGACAGCGCCCGGTCCTTGACGAAGCGACGATAACCACTTTTGATTCCAGCCAACAGCTGGTCGATTTCTTGGGGAAAATCTTGCCAACGTTCTCTGACCTGTTTGATACGACTAGCGAAGTCATCCAGTTGCCGAAAAAGTTCTTCTTGATCAGGGACAATCTCCTCGGCGGCATTTGATGGCGTTGAAGAGCGATGGTCTGCCACCAGGTCACAAATTGTTACATCTTTTTCGTGACCGATTGCGGATACAACCGGTGTCTTAGCCGCGAAAATCGCCCGGGCAACTGATTCATCGTTGAATCCCCATAGATCCTCCAAAGAACCGCCGCCGCGGGTAACGACAATAACATCAACCAGATTGTTTTTATCCAGTTCCGCCACCGCTGTCGCCACCTGTCCGGGCGAACTGTCACCTTGGACCAAGACATCTTTGAGTAAAATTTGTACTCCTGGGAAACGAGCTTTAATAATTTTGCGAAAGTCTTTGAAAGCAGCCCCGTCCTGGGAAGACACCACCCCGATTTTTTCCGGGAACGCGGGCAGTGGCTTCTTAATCTCTTCCGCAAAGAGCCCTTCAGCTTGCAGTTTCGCCTTCAGCTTCTCCAGCTGCTCTTGCAGGCTACCCTTGCCCAACTCCTCAATCTTTTCAATTTTTATCTGATAATCGCCCCGCCTCTCGTATACACTCAAACGCCCGAATACGACCACCTCTTGCCCGTCTTGGAGATCAAAATCCATCGCTGCCAGCACCCGGTTGCTGACAATCCCCCTGATCTGCGCCGATTCGTCTTTGAGAGTTAAATAATTGTAAACCCAGGCATCTGATCGCTTGAATTCGGAAACTTCACCTTTCACCCAAACCTGAAAATGCTCAAGCACCTCTTTGGCCTGAGCATTTACTTCTGCGACGGTCAGGATTTGCCGTTTGTCTTTAGTCAAATTACTCCCCGATAGCCTCGGACATGAGCGTAAAGGCGATTTTTTCGCCAAACTCTTCGGCTGCGTCCGGGCCGTTGGCAGTGAAGATATGGCCTTCGGACTCAACCGGTTCGCCGGTAAAATCAGCTCCGGCACTAATCAAATCCTCTTTGACCGAGGGAAAAGACGTCGCCCGGATACCCTTCAGCAAACCAACATTAGCCAGCAATTTGGGGGCAATACAGATTGCCGCCACGATTTTGCCATCTTTCGCAGCCGTTTTCAGAATTTTCTGCGCTTCCTGATCGTCAAAGTACTGCGCCGACCCTTCGCCGCCAATGAAAACAACCGCATCAAATTCATCCAGCCTAACGTCGGCTAGAGCGAAATCCGGATCAACTTCGCCGCCGTCTACACCCTTGGCCTTATCCTTAGTTTTTGCGGCCGTGCGAACTTCAATTTCGTTGTCCTCCAGGGCTGCTTTCGTGTCCAGGTATTCTTTATCTTTATACTTGTCCTGGGCTACTACCAATAGTGCTTTTGCCATATACTAAACTATTCCGCCTCCCCGCTAACCGAGGCTAGGCAGATTAATCTTATTAGCCTATTCAGTTACCAGATGGACCTCGTCACCGTCTTTGACTTTTTCCGTAACCTTGAGGCCGAATGAGTCTCCGGCCTTAGCTGATTCCACCGGTTCTTTGTCAACCTGCATCGAATCAACCGTTTGCTCAAAGTCAGTTTTGGGGCCGGAAAACTTAATTTTGTCTCCGACCTTCAATTCCCCGTCATCAAGCTCGACTACTCCAACTCCAATCTTACCAAAATAATGGGTAACGTGGCCTATTTTTTGAGTTTCGGCCATATATGTTTCCGTAAAAATTATAACACCTGGTCTTAAATTTTCAACTCCCGTAAGAAAGCCTGTGGGCGAACCATCTTAATTCCTTTATACTCGCCTATATCAAGCAAATGGTGGTCGTTGCTAATTATGTAAGACGCTCCTTTCACCGCACAGCCGATCAGCTTGTTATCACTCGGGTCATCTTCTATAACGTCGATGTCACGCTCTGGTTTTATAACTTTGCGACTTTCTTTATAGATAGACAGTAAGCTTTTTCTAAATTCAACCCCCGCCTTGATTTTGTCCAGTATAAACTTAGCTTCTTCAAAAACCTTTTCCGACCAGAGAACGTTTATTTTTCCGTTTCTGGCCAAATCCAAAATCTGCGCCGAGGCACTCCGACGATTATAGTACGCGGCAATTATCAAATTGGTGTCGAGGACAACGTTTAGCAAAAATTTAAAATTTAAACACTAAAATTCAAAAGAAATTGAAAGATTAAAATCAAAACACCTTTTTACGTTTTAATTTTAGATTTCTTTTGAATTTTAAATTTTTTATTTTGACACTTATATTATATCAATCATTAACCATTAAATAAACAAATGTCTAGGCCGCTAGAAAACACCTCGCTCGGAGGTGTCGTCTAGCCCGGACAAGCCGGGCTCAGTCCCGCACTTAAATGAGATTTGATGCGGCGAAACTGTTAGTGCAGCAGAAGCTGTTTCGCAGTTTTGCCGAGATTCAAACGACTCAATCAGTTACGTTCAGAATGCTCGGTTGTCCGGACATTGTTATAGTAACAAATACTATAACTTTTGTCAAGAAAAATAGACCTGGGCCGCAGGTCTATTCTCCCTAGTTAGAGCATTAGTTCGGCAACCTTTTCCAGGTTTACTGAACGGACGCTCTCACCTCGCTCGTTGAAGGAAATTGTGCCAGCGAACTTTGCGCCGGAAAAAGCATCCCATACCCAGAGATCGTCGGAAACCCACATCTCTGCCCAGGGCAGTTTTTCTTTCTGGACCGGAAACCATTCCGGAATCATCTCGGCTGTCTCCGCCGGATCACCTAGGAAATCTTCGGCAAAGAAAACATAAACCGTTTGATCCCAGTCCTCTGACGGATCGACATCAGGAAAGTGAAAAGTAATCCGGGCAACCAACCGCAGGTCCTGCGGTTTGATTTTTACCGCTGCTTCTTCCGTCACCTCGCGGCAGGCACAATCTACAATGCCTTCATCCGACTCAACACTGCCACCGAATCCATTCCACTTCTTGACTCCGAATTTCTTCAGGGATTTCTTCTTCAGACCCAAACAAACTTCACGACCATGGTCGTTTTCCCTGAAAAAATAAACTAGGGTTGCATCATGCATTTTAACCTCCCGTATTGAAAATTCTAATCTACTCCGGCTCGATCAATCCGTAGTCATCGTCCTCACGCTTATAAACCACGCTCATCCGATTCGTCTGCGCATTATTAAATAAGAAGAAATCATGCCCGATCAAATTCATCTGGCGGATAGCCTCATCTTCTGTCATTGGTTTTGTAAGCGAAAAACGTTTTCGCTTGACTATCCGTGGTTTTTCCACAGTCTCATTAGCCGCTGATACTTCTGCTCGCGGATTAAACCAATCTCGAATAGCCCAAAACCGGGCTTTTTTGACATGCTTATCACGAATCTTTCCTTTATATTTTTCTATCTGTTTTTTCAGTTTGGGCATTACCAAGTCAACCGCCGCATACATATCGGTCGCTTTCTCTTCCGCCCGCAGAATATCCCGGGGCACAAACATCATTACCTCCGCCCGGTAGATCTCCCCGGACTTATGCTTACGGTCAACTTCCAACTCCACGTTTACCTCAACCACCCGCTTGAAATATTTTTCCAGGGCTCCGACTTTTTCGTAAACATACTCCTTCAGACTGGGCGTCAGCTCGGTATTCTTTCCTTTAATGACAATCTTCATATATTTCTATTTGATTATTTGAATTTCACAATCAAGCTCAACACCGAATTTGTCACGAATCCGCGATTTGACCAGGCTGATTAATTTCAAAACATCATCGGCCGTGGCATCGCCGGCATTAACTATGAAATTTGCATGTTTTTTGGAAACCATGGCTCCGCCAACTTTTTTGCCTTTGAGGCCGGCTTGATCAACAAGCAGGCCAGCCGGGATTTCCGGCAGCTCCGATACGGGGGCAGCCGCTGCTTTCAGCTCTGGATTGTCTTCTGCTTCATCCCAGGAAACATTTTTGAACACGCATCCGGCACTGGGCTGCTGGGGCAGTTTCTCCTTGCGGGTATTTTTTATGCCTTCACACTTATCCAGAAGCTCGTTTGAAAGACCCTTTGACATCTTAAGCGTAGCGCCTAAAATCAGCAATTCTTTTTGCTTCTTGAAGATACTGGAACGATAAGCAAATTCGCATTCTTTATTGGAAAACTTCTTGACCTGTTGCGCCTCGCAGTCATAGGCTTCAACTTCTGTGACCAAGTTGGCCATATTGACTCCGTGCGCACCAGCATTTCCGTAGATAGCTCCACCAACCTTGCCCGGAATCCAGGAAAGCTCCTGGATGCCCGACAAGCCCTCTTTGCAGGCATAGCGCACCAGACCATGTAATTCGTAGCCGGAATCAACAGTAACCGTGCTTCCCTGACCGCCGATCTCTCCCGTTTCATTTTTTATGACCAGGCCCGAGAAACCATCATCCAAAAACAAGACATTGCTGCCGCCGCCAAGGATAAAGTAATCAAGTTTATTCGCACAGGCGAACTTTATTGATTTCAAGAGATCAGAACGGTTCTTAGCGGCCACAAAATACTTAGCCGGACCGCCGATCTGAAAAGTGGTATGATTCTTCAAAGGTTCATCCAGCTTAACTCCGGGAATCTCGATTTTTATTTTCTCTGCTATGCTCATTTTTTTTCGCCTTTATCAGCTATGAATTCTTCGGCCAAGTGATATATATCGCCCGCCCCCATGGTAATCACAATACCCCCTTCATCCACTTCTGACAAGAGTGCTTTTTTGGCTGCCGCCGGCGTCTCAAAATATCGCATATCCGGGTGTTCTTTGCCCCCAATAGCGACAATGTCACGACTACTGACATCGCCACCTTTTTCCCGGGCCGATCCCCAGATTTCAGTCAGGAAAACATGATCAGCCTGGTCAAAGGAAGCCGCAAAATCAGCCAGCAGCAGTTTGGTTCGTGAAAAAGTATGAGGCTGAAAAACGCACCAAATCTCCCGTTTGGGAAAACGCTGGTGTAGGCCATGCAAAGTAGTCTTAATGGCGGTGGGATGATGAGCGTAATCATCATAGACCAGGATCGAATCAACTTCTCCTTTCGGCTCCAGCCGCCGTTCACTGCCAATGAATTGATTGAGCGCTGCCTTGACCTCGTCCAAGTCCAGGCCAAAGTGAGCACAAAGCGCGATGATACCCAGTGCGTTTAGAACACTATGCTTGCCAGCTAACTGGGTTGTAAAACGACCAACCAGCTTACCCCGATGATGAACTGTAAAATCTGTCGACTCCGGATTGTATTTGAGATCCGTCGCATGCCAGTCGTTATCTTTTGCCAAGCCATAATATTCAACTTTAGCTTGGGGAACTTCAGCCGTTACCTCCCGGACATTAGGATCATCGCCGCAAGCGGCAATATAACCTTTTTCTTTTATATTTTTAGTGAAGCGGCGGAAAGTTGACTTAACGTCATCCAATGACGAAAAAACATCCGGGTGATCCATTTCAACACTGGTGATTATAGCCGCTTCTGGATACAGCTGCAGAAATTTGGAATCATTGTCACTTTCATCCGATTTGTATTCGTCGCCTTCGGCGACGAAAAATTCACCCTGCCCGAAATGTCCATTTCCCTCGAGACCGAAGATTTTACCGGTACCAATCAAATAAGACGGATCTAGGTTCAGCTTTTGTAGTACGTATGTCAAAGCTGCTGCCGTCGTCGTCTTGCCGTGGGTGCCGGTAACGACGATTCCGCGCTGCTGTGACATCACTACTCCCAACAACTTTGGCCAAGGAACCGTTTTTAGACCGAGTTCACGCGTCCTCTTAACCTCCGGGTTGTCTGCGCCCCAAGAAGGTGACAATACCACCAAGTCAGGCTTGAAATCAACATTGGCAGCGCCAAATTCCTGTACCGGGATACCAGCTGCTTGCAGATTCTTATCTGTAATAAATTCTTCGGCGACATCAGAGCCGGTGATAATAAAACCCTGGCCTTTCAGAATAACAGCCAAAGCTGACATCCCTACTCCCTTGATGCCGATGAAGTGAATAGTTTTTATTTTTTCCAAATCAATCTCTGCCATAGCGAGCTAAATTGAATATCTCCTCGGCTAATTTGACCGCCGCTTGCGGCTCATAGAATTTGTGAGCTGAGCGCCCCATACTAGCAAGTTTATCTGGGGAACCAAAAAGTTCC
>CAZLGC010000044.1:0-9211 GCA_964559275.1 uncultured Candidatus Saccharibacteria bacterium | reverse complement strand
GCCAAACAGGCCGAGGCAGAACGCGAACGGCGCGCAGTCGTCATCAAGGCCGAAGGTGAAGTGGAAGCCGCTAATAATATGGCCAAAGCGGCTGGAGTTCTGGCCGGGTCAAAAGGAGCCCTGCATCTTAGAACTTTGCAGTCGGTGAACGACCTTTCGTCCGACCAATCAAACACGGTCGTCTTTGCCCTGCCACTCGAGATACTTCGAGCCTTTGAAGGCATCACCAAGGTCGCCGACAAATTCGGCGGTAATTCCGGAAAACAATAGAAAGCAATTACTACTAGAAATCATCCCCGGGGTCCGGGGGAAACACTGAGCCCAGATAGAAAGCAAGAACGACGAAGAAAGCTGAGGCGAATTGTTTCCCCCGGGCCTTTTTGGTTACTTTTTGGGCTCAAAAAGTAACGCGAGGCCCAGCCTTCGCCCTACGGGCTACGGCTGGTAAGCTCCGAGTTTACCCTCCGTAGCCCTACAGGGGCGAAGGAGGGCAGGCCTCAAGGAATCCGTTTACCAAATTAATAACCCTGTGAAAAAGTGGTTTTACAATAACAGAAACTTTTGTTACCCTCTCCTGGGAGGTAAAAGGATGGAACCTTTTTTAAAAATAGGAGTTTTGATCGTAATCTTTCTGGTGATCTGTCCGATGATTGGAGTCTATTTCTGCCGTCGTGAAGAGATCCGCCGGAACAGATTCCAGGGAAAGGAGGAAGCTGATGACCAAAGTGATAGACGAAGTCAAGCTCGGGCTGGTTATTCTACTCATCCCAGCTATTCACCTCTTCGCTCTCACACGGGACACGCTCCGACTCCGCTATCCCGGTATCACCAGTAGATTATGAATCAAACAACAAACGATTCCGGCCTCCTGCCACCGCGGGAGGCTTTTCCTTGGAATCAATTCGTTGACATCATCTCTTCTGGATAGTATATTGCCCAGAAGCTAACAAAAACAAGGAGGGTTCGATGATCAAATTAATGCTGGCCGTTGTAGTGCTGATTCCCTTGCATCTTTGGATTTCAAGGCGCTATAAGGCGCACTGCATCGAAAGCCTGTTTCGGCAAGTCCATGAATTCTCAGGGGTAGAGTCCTCCCAGGAATTCAAGGTCTACGAGCTGGAGATCACAGATTGTTCCAAAAGGCCACCAAAGCGGTTTCCGGGAACAACCGCAACTATCAGTCCCAAAATTGCGAAATGGCTAGTACATAACTCCTGGTTTTGCAGAGAATGGCACAACGAAGACTATCAAGCCAGTGTTCGCACAGGAGCAATCGGGGCAGTCGGATTAGTAAGAGTACACCCTGACGAAGATCGCAAGAGACAGCTGAAAACGATCCTGTTCCGGGTCTACACACTACTTGTTGCCGTCTGCCTAACCGGAAAATACGAACGACTCCCCACCCTCACTCTTACCTCAACTCCCGCTTCTGGCCAGGCTGCGATAATGTCATTTCGCAGCGGTCAAGTAGTTTCTCTGCCAGCGGATCAAGATGAACTAACGAAGCTCTTCTTGATAGAACTGGACAAGTGGTATGCCGAAACCACAAAGGATAACTCTAGTGAATAACTGGAAAAAACTAAGCCGACTGCAATGCAGCCGGCTTTCTTATACAAAAACCTTGATGACTAGCTTAGACTAAAAATTTATTTTTCCCTACACTCATCGCCAGCGCGCCGACCAAAAACATGGCACCAGCGCCGACTGCCGCTAATCCGTAACCAAGGGCCACGAGTACGTTTTTCATTTTAGTTTCTATTGCCCCCTCCCTACCCGGTCAGTGGAGGCAATTTTTTGTTTTGGTATTGAAACGCTGCTAGAGGGCAGCGTTGAACACAAAAAGGGTGTCTTCGGACAGAACCAGCATTAAATCTCCGCTTGCTTCTGTATTCCCAGTTACCTTAATTATAGCATTATTTGGCGTCTCTAGCAAGGGGATAAGTGCCCCATCTTCGCCACTGGTATGGACAAGTAAATTTGGATAATGTGAGTACAATTTGTCCCCGGCCACCTGGGCTTCCCCTCCGGAAGCAATTCCGGAATCAACGGTGTTTATAATCTCATCCGATGCCGTTTTGAAAACGTCCACTTCAGCGCTACCTCCCGGAACCGAACCCCAGACATAACTGTAGTCGCCAAGCAATGCAATTTGAGAATAAAACTTGCCGGTCTTGGTGCCGACAACTTCGGGACTAGCCGGATTACTAACAGAAACAACGACATAGCCGCTGTCACCCGTGGCTGCGTATACATAACCCTCGGCATAGTCAAGATCATATGGCGTCCCGGGCAGTGACACTTCTCCCTGCAGACTCGGGGAACCACTGATATCATAAACCTGGAGGCTATTCGGAGTAGAAACATAAGCTGTATTACCGTTGGTGATGACTTTGTCGGCAGAACTGTCTGAATTGTATTCAACTTGGGGGTTGGCAGGATCGCTGATATCAATAATAACCATCCGGCCACCGACAGCAATGATCTTATTACCAGAAATATCCGCGCTGATTCCCTGCGGGAAATTGCCGCCCGGCAGGGTGGCAATCAAGCTGGGGTTCGCCGGATCTGAGAGGTTAATAACTTCTAGCATATTCTCGCCGTCACTGGTTACCCGGTAGGCATAATTCCCCTTAAATAAGATGTCTTCGGCTGTTGCTGGAGATAGATTTAATTCGCTAATTAGACTGATCTCATCCGCAGTTTCTTCGGAAACACTGCCGTCCGGAGCGTACAAGCGTTCGCCTGAACTCCAGCTACCGGCCGGGGCGAAACCGGACAATTTAGCTGGCGCCGCATCTATGCCCTGATTAGTATCGGTTGTAATGTCATGGATAACCAGCTCGCCGGCCCCGGTCAGAATACCAAGTCCCTTGCCTTCCCTGTCACCAGCAAGATCGGCAATCGCTCCGCCGCTATCGAATACCTGGCGGCTGGTGGAGTCATCCAAATTGAGCAAGACCACCCCATCCTCGAGGGAGACTGCTGGTGTATTACCCGCCCAGGCCATCGGACCGGTGGCTTTGAGATTGAACTCTTGAAGCTCGGTACTGCCGACTGCGAAAACTCCCGGCTGACCAGAGGTGGTGCGAGCCAGTATCTTACCAGCATCCGGTGATAGGACAAAGCTGTTACCGTCTACCCCGTCCGGTGTCGCTATTTCAGCGATAGAGCCATCTGATGTGCTAACCTTGCCAAACTGAATTACTTCTACGCCCTTGGCTTCGGCGCGGACGAAGTAGATATTGTTCCCATCAATTCCCAGAAGAGTAGTTAGCACTAAATCTTCAGCAAAAGTGGTCAAAATCTCGTCGGTTTGGGAAGCAATATCAACCAGGTGTATTTCTGTCTGCTCCGTCGTTGTACCAACGTAAGCCAGCTTGCTGCCGTCAGCAGAAATAACTATCGGAGTAGCAACATTGCCGGTAAATTCGGTAAGTGTCGTCTGCTCGCCGGAAGGAGATAGTTCACTTATGTAATTAAGGCTGTCTTCATCTTCATAAATATAGAAGATAGATCCGTTGTCTATTGTTACCGCTCCCCGGACCGGTAGCGTGAAGCTGGCCAGAGGTGATGAAGTCGCACTGGCCATGTCTGACATATATAGAGAACCGTCGCTAGCCAGGAAAATTAACTGTTCGGAAAACTGCTCTGTAACTTCTGTAACACTTTCATCTGATTCTACCTGGACAACGATCGGTAAATTGACATGGACCTCGGTCTTCTCGCCAACCACAACGGAAACATCCTGTTCAACCGTCTCGTATCCTTCCTTGGAAAGTTTGATAGTATGCTCGCCTTCACGAACACTGGCAATTTCCGCCGGGGTGGACCCGTAGCTGCGTCCGTTCAGCCAAACTTCGGCTCCGGTCGGGGTGGAAACTACACTAAGATCGCCGGTTTTAACAACCTCGGCTTCCTCGAGCATGTTCTTGACCGGTTGGGGTACATATTTTTCATAAAAACCAGGAGAGGCCATGGCAAAAGAGGTCAGGATAGCCAGGAGGGCCACTACTGCCAGCGGGGCGGCCGCCCAGGCCCAGCGCCGACGGGGACGAGGCAGCAAGGCTTTGCGACCACGTTCCAGAAGTCGGGGTGACTTGGCCACTTTTTTGCCGTTCAGAATGTGCTCATATTCATTAATGACCCGCTTGCGCAGATTCTGAGCAAACTGTTCGTCCGGCTCGGTTCCGGGAGCACTCTCTTTCACCATTTTAGCCAAGCGCACCAGTTCTTTTTCCTCATCCAAAAGCTCGCGCTCGTCCAGCGCTTCGTCTGCCAGAGTCTTGTCCAAAGCTTCGGCGAATTTCTGGTTGGGATCTTTTATATCCATCTATTTAACACTAAACTATCTAGTAATCTACTCCCTTCTTTTCTAATTCAATTCGAAGTTTCTTGAGGGCGCGGTGGACTCGGACTGCTACGTGCGATTTCTTAAGCCCGGTGACTTCGCTAATTTCCTCATTGGTCTTTTCGGCAAATAGTTTCAGCGACAGCACATTCTGATCATCGTCATCCAATGAAGGCAAAACCTCTTGAACCTTTTCGAAAAATAATCTTTTAGAAACAGCTACATCAACCGGCTCTTTGCCGTCTCTGATTTCCGGAACGGAATCGATGTCAGTCTGCTGGCGACGGCCTTTGCGGCGATAATAGTCGGTCACGTTGTTGGCCGCGATTCTATAGAGCCAGGCAGAAAAGGAAACGTTCTGCCACTTGAAAGTTTTCAATTTACGGAGCGCTTTCTCAAATGTAAGGGAAGTGATATCCTCGGCCACCTCGACGCTGCTCACCCGTTTGAGGATGAACGCGTAAATCTGGCGCATGTAGACATCATACAAGATACCAAAAGCTTCCGGGTTGGATTTAGCCCGCTCAACCAATTCTTTCTCGGTGATTTGCTTTTTGCCAAGGCTGTAATGCGAGAAAGTTTTTATGCTTTTTTTATCTGAGTCACCAGTCACCAGTTTTGACAGCACCTAGGATCCTAGGGCTTGCTAAGGTTAAACGAAAAGTGGGTATCTTTATTACACCCTCAGCCTAGCAATAAAGAGGGGGCAAGTAAAGGTTGACTAAGGCCTCAAATCATGTAAAATACACTGACCTACCAAGGAGGTTTCTATGTCTAAGAAGCAAGCGTTGGACAAGATTGTCTGGCTGCTGCTGGGGGGACTTGAACCGACTGATTTCCTGGCTCTGCCAGCCCTGGTGCGTCTGGCCGAGGTCCTGGCTGACAACATCTTGCGCACCTGCGAGCTCAACCAGATCACCATAGATGAATATCTGGACTACCCGCGCGGGAGAAAGATATTCACGGTTTTCTCTGAGCTTGCCACCACTATCAGCCACGGTATACCCTACGTCTCGCCGCCGCCGGAACTGCCGCTGCCAGAACATCTGCACCCAGTGGAGTATCTGTTCATATCCGAGCGTCGGCAAATACGCCGTCCTCACAAGCCCCCTACCTAGAAGACCCGCTCTTTTTCCAAAGACGGGTCTTTTCCGTTGACAATTTTCAAGAGCTATATCAAACTAACAAGATAACAAAACCACAAACCTAGTGTTAAGGAGGATGAAATGCCTGTAAACAATCAACGGCAATTAGCGCTGTTTCTGGTGGATACGCTGGGGCTGGATACAGCAGACCCGGTCATCAGACAGCTCGAACGGGTGGCAGAAACCGTCTCCGGCCTGATCAGCGCCATCCAAAAACGAACCTCCGGGACTACGCTGGCAGATTTCACCCGCATGAACGTTGTCCTCGCTATCAGGACAGAGCTCGAGGCACTACGACGGGAAATCAGTGCTCAGTCCGAGTGGACACCTACAAACCGGGAAATCCTGGACGAACTATGGGAAAGACTCGGGTACGAGGACGGTGACCTTTCTGTCGAAGATGTCCTGGGAATTCTTCGGAAGGGAGACTATCTGAAAGATATTGCCAGCAACATCGTCGAGGAATGGCTGGAGGAAATTGATTCTGACGATTTCTCGACTGACACCGGGCCTTGGGGAGAATTTCTGCGGAAACTCTCCGAAAAGGCTCGCAACTCTCCTTGGCTTTTCCTTGACCTGGCCACCACCGGCATCGAATTCTTTCCGGAGATCGACAAGGGCTATCTGGAAGATGAAGGGGAAGATCGACTCAAGCAGCTGGCGGACACTGTCGTCCGTATGGTGCGACAGATCGATCCCCTGTATATCCCCGAACCCCCCGCGGCCGAAGAAGATGAGTCGGACAACAGACCGATCATAGCTGACCTGAGCGACTTGCTCAAGCCAAAGTGATCAGGAGGATGTTCAACTAAGGCGGACACCAAGTGTGTCTGCCTTTTTGATTGTCTTTTCAGACGAGATTATTAGAAAGCGAAGGCGAATTGTGACCCCCGGGCCTTTTTGGTTACTTTTTGGGCTCAAAAAGTAACGCGAGGCCCAGCCTTCGCCCTACGGGCTACGCTCCGAGTTTACCCTCCGTAGCCCCGCAGGGGCGAAGGAGGACAGGCCTCAAGGAATCCTTCTTTAGCTGATAACTATTGCCCTATCCAAAAAATACCGCTAAGATTAAGCCAGAATCACATGCCAAAGTATCTCAAAATCACAATCGCCGTAGTTGCCGGAATCGCCATCGCCTGGGGAGCTTTTTTTGGTTTTTATCACTATTCATACGCTAACAAAGTTCTTTCCGGTGTCACCGCCGCCGGGGTTTCCGTTTCCGGACTGAATGACAAAGATGCTGAAGCTGCTCTGTCAGCCAAAATTGGCGAATTCATGGCTACTGACCTGAAACTTGAGAGCGGCGAGAGCATTTGGCTGGCTAAACCAGCTGAACTAGGAATTAGCATAGATCTAGAACAAACCGTCGGCGGGGCGCTGGCTGTCGGGCGCGATGCCGGCTTCTTCTCTAATCTCTGGGCCCAAACTCAGAGCATCTTTATAGACAAGAAGGTCGACGCCGTTTTCGCAATTGACCAAGCTACTTTGGAAGAATATGTTGTCAGTCACCTGGGCGATAAGGAAACTCCGGCCCACAATGCCTCGCTGCGAATTGAAGGTGATTTGGTTTTGGAAAGTGACAGCCAGAACGGCATTATCGTTGACCGGGATGAATTTCTGAGCTACTTGGACCAGCGAGCCCGCAATCTCCGCTCTACTCCGGTGCAGGTGCCCTTCACAACCGCTTTTCCGATAATTGACATGGATGATATAGAATCAGCCAAATTAGCCGCGGTTAACTTGTTGGCAGAGGATCTGACCTTGAATCATCACGACAAAGCCTGGGTGCTAAACCGGTCGGAAATGCCGGCACTAATCAGTTTTGTCCCCCGCTCCAAAAGCGGTCGTGAACTGACGGAGAAAGATATTTATTCAAAAGGTTCTGATAAGGACGATCCTGATGTCATCCTCGGCGTCGAGCTGCGGGGCGAAAAGTATGATAATTTCCTGAACGATATCGCCGAAGAAATCTACCAGCCCCCCCAGAATGCTATTTTCAGCATTGTCGATGAGGATTCACTGGAAATTTCCCTGGACGGCAAGAAAGAAAAGGATTCAATTCACGATGTCGAATTATCTACCTTGGCCCAGCAGGGCGAGGAATTAAACCGAGAACTAACCGACGAGGATATTTTAGAGGAAGTTAATCACGGCCGCACCAGCGTTGACTTGCGGGTGAATGTTTCAATGCCGGTCGTTAATGAGGACAATGCCGAGGAATTGGGTATTAAGCAGTTGATCGGCCGCGGCATTTCCAACTTCTCTGGCTCCCCTCGCAATCGAATTCACAACATCGGGGTGGGCGCAGAAAGATTCAACAGTGTTTTGATTCCGGCTGGAGAGACCTTTTCTTTCAACGATATTTTGGGGCCTGTTAATGCTGAAACCGGCTATCTGCCCGAGCTGGTCATCAAAGAAAACGATACAATACCCGAATACGGCGGGGGGTTGTGCCAGGTTTCGACGACAACCTTTCGGGCAGCGATTGACGCCGGATTACCTATAACCGAACGCCATAATCATGCCTACGCAGTCCAGTACTACAGCCCCCAGGGAACTGATTCCACGATATATCCTCCCTCCGTTGACCTTAAGTTTGTCAACGACACCCCGGCTGCTATTTTGGTTCAGACAAAGGTAGAAGGTAGGTACCTAATATTCGACTTTTTAGGAACCCATGACGGACGCGAAGTAGAAAAAACCAAGGCTCGGACCTTTGGCTATTTTGGCGCTGGCGGCATGAAGGCCGAATGGAGTTATACTGTCACTATGGACGGCGTGGTGATGACCGAACAAGTATTTAAGAGCACCTACCGACCGCCTTCCGAATTCCACAAGGAAGACGAGGAAGAAAAGAAGAAAAAAGAAGAAGAGGAAAAAAAGAAGCAGGAAGAAGAAGCTAAAAAGAAGGCTGAAGAGGAGAAAAAGAAACAGGAAACTGATGGTCCCACTGACGAACGCCCGGTCGGAGACGACGCTGATAAACCCCCTACTCCTACCCCTACTTCGACTCCGACCCCGTCGCCTACCCCGAAATCATAAAAAGACACTAAGCTGTGTCTTTTTTGGTTAATTGACTAAATTATTAATCTTGGATACCATATAATGTTCACCTTCAGGGCTCGGCGGTCCTACCTCAAACCTGGCAATTCTCCATGATCATGTCCTTCTCCGGAGACCTCGAGAACCAGGCTCAAGAAGAAGTCACTGGATTCACAGGAGGATACATTTCAAGAGACTTTTCACCAAACACCACTTTGAAGGCCTCACACCTTGCCGCCAGCCCTGATTTTTCTTAGTTTTCCACTTGGCAAAACTTATTCCACTGGTAGAGTAAATAAGAACCCTCTGGTGATGTTTACTCCCCCCTGGCGCCCAGGAATTCAATAGCTGAATTTCTGAGCGCGAGGGGGTTTTGTTTTCTAAGCTTAAATTCAACTGAAAAAAACCTGATCATAAATATACAATCGAAAACTCTAATATTTGACGTTCAAATTTTTATTCGGATTGCTTTGATTTTGTCTTTTGATCTTTGATTTTGGGCTTA
Source organism: uncultured Candidatus Saccharibacteria bacterium (assembly GCA_964559275.1). Lineage (GTDB taxonomy): Bacteria > Patescibacteriota > CALEFQ01 > CALEFQ01 > CALEFQ01 > CAZLGC01. The sequence continues at coordinate 174 of CAZLGC010000044.1, read as the reverse complement.
GATATAACAAAAAATCCCGGCCACTACGCTGTAGACGGAAGATTCACCCGTAGGAACAGAACAGAAACGATCCCGCAAGCGGGTGCCCCGTTTTGCCCTATAAATGAATCCCCACTGGTGATGTCTACAGCGTGGTAACCAGGAAAAAAGGCTAAAATAAGCGACTTAGCACTA
>CAZLGC010000043.1:0-9219 GCA_964559275.1 uncultured Candidatus Saccharibacteria bacterium | reverse complement strand
AAAAACCGGTAAAGGTTTTTCCATGAACCCCACAGCCCCCCAGTAATTTATAAGCAACAGCGCCGTCTTTGCCACCACCATTGGCTATGATAGCTTTTGTACAATCTAACTCATCGGATTGTATGCTTTTGGGAGCCCTTCTTGACCGGCTTTCTATAATGGGAAATTTTTCGAAACTAAAACGCCGCTGATAAAAAAATTTCCCCAATCCATTCAGGAACAATTCTCTGAAGAAATTTATATCGTAATCATCTAGGCTTATCACTTCCGATACAAATTTTCTGGGGAGTAAACGAAAATAAGGTAAGGCAGCTATTATTCCAAGATAGTTAACTGCATTGCTATATATTTCCTGGTGTAAATCTAGCTCGTGAAAATTTTTAAAAACGAATGTTTTGGAAAATAGCCTTCTGTCTAACCTATATTCATACTTAAGCTTTTGCGATTCAATTCGAACTTGCGATAGTATTAGTTCTTTATACATCTAGATAATCCTAGCAAATTTCCTCTTACCGGCTTGGATTATCTTCCCAGGCGAAATTTCCGCCTCCCAGTCTTTTACAACTTTGTCGCCGACCTTAACAGCTCCCTGCTCTACCAGGCGCCGAGCCTCGCTCTTGCTTGCGGCCATCTCCAGCCAAACCAAGAGATCCACCAATTTCATGCTCTTAGCTTCCATCTTCTTTTCTGGGATATCCGTCGGCTTCTCCTTCTCCGCAAAGATTTTGAGAAACTCTGCCTTGGCATCAGCCGCCGCTTTCTTATCATGATAAAGCTCAACTACGGCACTGGCCAGATCAAGTTTGATGTCGCGCGGATTCTCGTCTGAATCCAGGCGCTTTTTTATTTCTGCTAGCTTCTTTTGCGGCACCCGGGCGGCTAATTCCCAGTAGTTTAATATAGCCTCGTCGGGTATGCTCATAACTTTGCCGAATTTTTCTCCGGGCGGGTCAGAAAGCCCGATATGGTTGCCGAGGCTCTGGCTCATTTTCTCTTTGCCGTCGGTGCCAACCAGGATCGGCACTGTCATCACATCCTGCGGCGACTGGCCCCGGCTTTTTTGCAGCGGGCGGGCCTGGAGTTCGTTAAACTTCTGGTCAGTACCAATGATCGTGAAGTCTGATTCGAGCTCAACCGAATCATAGGCTTGCAGTATCGGGTAAATTATTTCGTGCACTCCAATATCTTTTCCCTTCTTCATCCGCTCTTGAAACATGTCACGCTCCAGCATTCTAGCCACGGTGAACTCGGACATAATTCTGAGCAAACCCTCGGCTGACATTTTGTCGTACCACTCGCTATTGTAGCGAATCTCTGTCTTCTTCAAATCCAATATCTTGCCGACTTGATTTATGTAGTTTTCGGCTTCTTTTTCAACATCATCTTTGGTGCGCATCTGGCGAGTTTCACTTTTGTCTGTCGGGTCGCCAAAGCGAGCGGTAAAACCGCCAATCAAAAAGATTATCTGATGACCCATGTCCTGTGCTTCCTTCAGCTTCCAATAAACTGCGGCGTGACCGATATGCAAATCCTTGCTGGTCGGGTCAACTCCGTGCTTGACCCGCAGTTTCTTGCCGCTGGCAAGCTTCTGCTCCAGTTCCTTTTTAATGATGACCTCATCGACTCCCTGTGACAGAAATTCTTCAATTTGGCTTTTTGTCGGCATATTTTTTCTCTATTAATGCTATAATAGTAACGTGAAACCTGGCTTTGGTCAATTTGCTCTCAGAAAGATTTGAACCTGCTCGGCAAGATCAGGTCATCTCCCTCCAGGAATTGTGACCGGGAAAGCAAGACTAGTGATTCGGCCAGGTTATTTCCAGCTTACGCCAAACGTTATAGATGAGGAAGCAGGGTAAAAAGCCCTAAATACTTGATTTTTTCTAGTTATTCTGGTATGATTTACGAAGTTTATGGCTAATAGACGCAAACAATCTTGGTACTACAAACCATCTTCGGCCCGGCGAGTTAAGACCCGGTCAGCTTCGGCTAAGCCGAAAAAGGCTAAATCTAGCGGAAAAACACGCAAAACCGCAAAGAAAAGCGGTGTTCCCGGGAAGCGAAAATCCCGCCTGAAAAAGGCCCTAAAGGTTATTGGTTACGTATTTCTGGCTTTGGCGATATTTATCGCCGGGGTTTTCTTGTGGTTTGCCAAAGACCTCCCTTCCAGCGAAGAAATATTGAGCGGGCGCCTGGTAGCTCAGGCTACCCAGATTTACGACCGGACAGGTGAACATCTTTTGTATGAGATTCACGGTGATGAAAACCGTATCATGGTCGATATGGAAGAACTGCCAGAATATATTCCCCAAGCCACGATTGCAATTGAAGACGATGCTTTCTATCGACACCCTGGTTTTGACGTGGCTGGTATTACCCGCGCTGTTTTCAAAAATGTTACCGGTCAGCGTTACGCCCAGGGAGGTTCCACCATTACTCAGCAGCTGATCAAAAATACCATGCTGACTCCGGAAAAGACTATCACTCGCAAGCTTAAGGAGTTGGTTTTGTCGGTTGAGCTGGAAATGAAACTTACCAAAGATGAAATTCTGGGGCTTTACTTAAATGCTATCCCTTACGGTTCTACTGCCTACGGTGTTGAGGCCGCCTCCCAAACTTATTTTGATAAATCCGCTCGGGATCTTTCGCTGGCGGAAGCCGCCATGCTAGCAGGTTTGCCGCAGGCACCAACTTACTATTCTCCGACTCTGCACCCGGATAGAGCTAAAGATAGACAAGAAGAGGTTTTGGACAGAATGGCCGAAGAGGGTTATATCACCGCCAGCGAAGCGGAAGATGCCAAAGAGGAAGAACTCAATATTGTTATAAAAAGAGCTAATATAGACGCTCCTCATTTCGTTGATTACATCCGTGAAGTGTTGGTAGACAAGTACGGGATCAAACAGGTTGAAACCGGGGGTCTTAAGGTTATAACCACCTTGGACATGACCAAACAGCGCGTGGCGGAAGAGGTTATCACCGAAAACCGGGACCGTAACCTGAACTACGGCGCCCATAACGAGGCACTGGTCTCTGTTGATGCCAAATCCGGGGAGATTCTGGCAATGGTAGGATCAGTGGATTACTTTGACGCCGGCGAAGATGAGAAGCTTGACGGCCAAGTCAATGTTATAACCAGCCTCCGCTCCCCCGGCTCATCTATAAAGCCTCTGGATTATGTAACTGCGTTCTCACGCGGCTACCCGCCGACAACCATTGTTTATGACCTGATGACTAGCTTTGGTGATGACGGTAGCGGCAAGGAATACAAACCGCAAAACTACACCGGTGGCTTTAACGGCCCGGTCAGTATGCGCACCGCCTTGCAGCAATCTTTGAATATTCCGGCAATCAAAGCGTATTACCTAGCAGGTGCGGAAAATGTCTCTACTATGGCAGCTAAGTTTGGTTATGAGAACTGGGTGGCCGGCAAAGAGTACGGCCTGGCGACGGCGATCGGCGGTAAAGAAGTGACCCCGCTTGATCATGTCGGTATGTTCCAAGTTTTTGCCAATCGTGGCCTGCGCTATGAACCAACCGGCATCCTAGAAGTGACCGGGCCCGGCGGTGAAGTTTTGGAAAAATATGATGATACCAGCGAAAGAGTGCTGGAAGAAAACCTCGCCGATACCATGAACGATGTTCTTTCTGATAACAACGCTCGTTCCTGGGGGCGCCGCGAGCTGGTAATGAGTGACCGGGTAGCGGCTGCTAAGACCGGCACCAGTAATAAACAACTGGGGGACGGCTCCATCCGCCCGGATAATGTTTGGACTTGTGGCTACACCCCGCAAATTGCCACGGCTGTCTGGGTCGGAAATAACGACGGATCAGTGATGTCTGGAAATGCCACCGGCCTAACCAATGCTTCGCCGATTTGGCAGGAGTATATGAATAGAGTGCATGAAGGCATACCAGTTGAGGATTTTGTTAAACCGAAACCTATTGAAGCCAAGAAGGCTATTTTACTTGGCAGAACCGCGGAAGAAGTTGAAGTAGAAATATGTAAACCTTCCGAGCTTTTGGCCAATGAATACTGTCCTGATTCCATGCGCGAAAAGAAAAAATTTCGCGATGTTCATAGCATTCTTTACTATGTAAATCGCGAAGACCCAAACGGTCCGGCGCCAAGAAATCCGGCCGAGGACCCGCAATTCAACAGCTGGGAAGGGGCTGTCCGCGGCTGGGCCAATAACGAAGAGTTCGGCGCGGAACCACCGACAGAAACAGATACTATGCACAACCCCGAATTCTGGCCTTCGATATCAATTTCTTCTCCTAGTTCTGGCACGAAAATAACTTCCGGGATATTCGATGTTTCTGTAAATGTTTCCGGTTCCTACAACATTAAAGAAGTTATCTATAAAATTGACGGGAAAAAAGTATCGGCGGTATCAAGTTCACCTTTCGGAACCAAAATTGTTTTACCGGCGGGTACGACCAATGGGTTCCATACTCTGACAGCGGTCGTTTACGACGAGATTGATAACCAGGCTGAGACCAATGTTGATATAAACGTGAAAGCTTCAAATGTGAAGCCGACTGTCAGTATGGTCTCCCCGGCTTCGGGTACTACTGCTAGCCCGGGTAGCTCCGTCATAGTTTCCGCTTCTGCCCAAGGAACTCCGGAAATAAGCCGGGTAGAATTCTTTGTCAAAATCGTCGGCGGAACTTCGTATTCTCTGGGCGGCGATTCTTCGCCTGATAGCAACGGTAATTACGGGATGACCTGGAACCCGGAAACTACAGGAACATTTCAAGTTTACGCAAAAGCTACCGACAGTAACGGTAATACCGCCCAGAGCGGTACCGTTAGTGTTGATGTAAAATAAAACATATGGCAAAAAAATTACTCTACGTAATCACCTCCAAAAAGAACAGTAACAAACTGACAAAAGCTTTACTAAAAGCTGGTTTTCATATAACCGTCATGGAAGCCTCGGGCGGCTTTACGAAGAAAAAGTTTTCTGTTATCATGCTGGGTCTGGATGAAAACAAAGTTGACGAAGTTGTGAAGTTGGCAAAGGGTTGTTGCCAAACACACGAGGCAATGACCGTGAATAATGTGCCTATTCCGACCCTGGGCCAGGAAGATCTGGTTCAGTCTCAGACAACTAAAACAGTGGAAATTAAGGTTGGAGGTGCTACAATATTCGTTGTGCCTCTGGATGAAATCCGTAAGGTCTAACTGAAGATGGAAGAAGAAAAGAAAGAAGAGCTCAGAGAAGCTCTAGATAATATTGAGAAAGGGCAGCCGCGCAAGAAATTCGGCGGCTGTCTTAAAGCTTTGATTATCGGCCTGATTGTTCTGGCTATCATTGGTATCGTACTTTACTTTCTGTTCTTTTCCCCCTGGGCCCTGCCCGGAACCGGTCTCAAAGGCGAGCGACAGGGACAGATAAATATCCTCGTGATGGGGCGCGGCGGTGAAGGCCATAGTGGCGCCAACCTTACCGACACCATCATGCTGCTAATGATTCGCAACAAAGAGAAGCGGATCGGTATGCTGTCTATCCCTCGCGATCTGTGGGTGGAAACCGAGGGCTATGGCGGCAGCAAAATCAATGCAGTTTACGCGCAAGCCAAAAACGCCGGCAAAAGCGATAAAGAAGCGATCGGGTTGGTCGAGAATCACGTTTCTGAGATAACAGGTTATGATCCACACTACTATGCCCTGATAGACTTCGAAGGTTTGTCCGAAATCGTAGATACTTTGGATGGGGTTACTGTCAATGTGGACACAGCCTTTACCGATACTCTGCACAGCATAGATTATCCGAAAGGGCCAAATGAATTCACCGGCGAAGAAGCGGTTATGTATACCCGCGCGCGCTACGCCACTAGCGGCGAGGGTTCTGATTTCCAGCGCGCCGACCGGCAACAGGACTTGATCATGGCTATCAAAGACAAGGCAATGACCTCGGAGACTTTGTTTAGTCCATCAAAGCTAAGTTCTCTTTCCAAACAATACAAGAAACACATTATTACGAATATAAGTGTTCGTAATCTCAGTCGTATGAAAGTTTTGGCTGGTGATCTTTCCGATAAGAACACAATTAAGGCTGTCTATAGCACAGAAAATGTGTTGGTTTCCGGAACTTCTTCTGGAGGCGCTTATATCCTGCAACCGAAAAGTGGTGACTGGAGTGAAACCCAAGCTTTTGCCAGGAATATGTTCAAAGATAACCCTTCTGTTCAGGTCCTAAACGGGACTACCAATGCCGGCAAAGCCTCCGATATAACGGAAAAGTTGAAGGCTGACGGTTACAACATTATGGAGGCTGCCGATGCCGATAAAAACACTTATATAAACTCCCTGGTTTTTGACAACAGTAGTGGCACTTATAGCGACACTGCGAAGCGACTAGCTCGTAAGTATGACGCTAAAATAGTAGACAGTAAAATTTACGAAGAATCTGAAGCCGATGTTGTAGTTGTCCTGGGACAGGGGGAGAAAAAGCAATCCTTTTTCGACAAGATAGCTGACTTTTTTGACACTTCAAATACAAACCTTCAATAAAAAGAGCCCGGACGACACCGGGTTCTTTTTTTATTGGGCTAGGCTACTCTGGGAACGATTCTCTCGACAATATTCTTTCCCAATTGCTTATTAATTTCTTCCAACAGGGGAATTTCTGCTATTTTGACTGCCTGGCTAAAGCTGGGGCCGGGCACAGCTACTTTGAGGGTGCCATTGCGAAAAGAAATAACCTCGGCTTCGCCGGCCACCTCCTTTGGTAAAACTTCCACAGCCGCTTGTCGCCAGGTGGAACAAACTGTAGCCGCTTTAACCTGAGTAGCTATCTTGTGCCGGGCAATAGAAGCTGTCAGGAGATCTTTAAGGCTTTCCATTTGGTTCCAGTTTTATGATTTCTGCTTCGCGGCGCAGGATCGGGCCGATAGTATCTGCATCAGTGGTGGAAATGAAGGCTTGGTTGCCGACAATCTTTCGGCTTAAAGAATCACGCCGGTTAGAGTCAAGCTCGGAAAATACATCGTCTAAAAGTAGGACCGGGTCAATTTTGTTGACGCCTTTGATATACTCCTTCTCCGCGATTTTAAGTGAGAGGACGGCGCTACGCCATTCTCCCCGGGAGCCGTAGCTCGAGATCGGGCGCCTATTTAATAAAAAGGTAAAGTCGTCGCGATGAGGTCCAATTGAGGTTGTCTGGTAACGAATATCGTTCTCCCGGGCCTGCTGTAGCGACTGTTGGAGTAAATTTTTCAGTTTTTCCAGCGACAGCAGAGCCTCCATACCAGGCTGAGCCAGGCGCGGCTGGTAAGATATTTTTAGTTTTCCTGATCCGGCAAGTCCTCTGTAACAGTCGATAATATTCTTATTGATATCCTCTAAAAATTGAGATCTTTCTTTAATCAGGCGGCTGCCTTCACGAGCCAACTGCTCATCCCAAGCGTCCAGCTGGTTTACTGCCGAGGGAGTTGGATTGCTCAGCGCCACATTTCTTTGCTCCAGGGAATGATTGTAGCCCAGTAACGATTCATAGTAACGTCTACTCAGCTGCCCCAGAACTGTGTCCAGATAGCGACGACGCTTGGCCGGGCCTGAAGAAACTAATTGGATATCTTCCGGTGAAAATAAGACCGTCAACAGTTTTCCGACTGCCTGGCGAGTCGGAATTTTGGATCCGTCCAGGCGGATCTCCCGCCGAGTCGGCAGGCTCTCTTCGTTTTTCATGAGTGCCCCCACCAGGTTGCTTTGGACTTGCCCGTGATCAACCTCGCCCTCCACCCTGGCCATTTTCTGGCCCCAGTGTATCAGGTCTTTGGCAGCAGAAGTTCTAAAAGATTTGAAAAGCGAGAGAAAACGAATCGCCTCCAGAATATTAGTTTTACCGACGGTATTTGGCCCCACTAAAACAATTATCCGGTTCCCAAATTCCTTTTGAAAATCCCGGTGATTCCTGAAATCCTTTATTTTGAGGGTTTTTAGATACATATCTCTACTTAGATTAACATCAGAGTCTTAAAAATTCCAGCCTCATCTGGAATTCTTATTGTCACTCAATTTTGCCACTAGAAGTTATCAAGATCTAGTAAAAAGATTAGGTCTTTCTTTAACAAGGTCCGCCATTGCTTTTCCATTGATACTTAGTTGGCCATCAGATTCTTCTAGTAGATGAAATTTCTTGTAACGTTCGTATAATTTCATTTCCTCGTTAGTTAGCTCTTCTAAAGGAACGGAGCCGACCTCAGCAACTCTGCGCATCATCGTCCACATCTTTTGCCCTCCTGTAGTCCTGATTAAGGATTCATGATCTGCTCTTCCCTTAAAATCTGACAAAACACCAACTGCTTCTTTCCAGGCTTCTGGACCTTTCTTACCTTCTTTCATACTCTGATTGTATTTTGAAACAAGGCGCGAAACATCTTGGGGTGTAGTACATAAAGAGACTATCTCTGATTTCCGCTCATTAAATTCAGTAGGCAACCCAACTCTCTCTGATAATATGTCAAATATTTCCCCCAGCCCTTCACTGTCTACACATTCAAGCTGCTCATCACTTATCTCTGGATTTTGAGATTCAAAGACATTGCCGAGCCATCTAGACAACTTTTTGGTGCCGCCCTCGCCATCATTTCCGTAGAAATCATGAACCGCAAACACCAATTTTACCTGACGTCCTTTTTTCTTTTGCTCCTCTATTTTTTCTCTAGAATAACTTAATTGCTCCTCACGCCTACGATCCATTTCCTTCTCTGATTGATCTGGCCTGGGTAATAGATTACCAGCCTCTTCAATTATTACAACTAGGTCTTGATCTGTGTTTTCCGTTTCAGAATATTCTAATTCATCAAAGGCGCTTTCAATTTCATCATCTAAGTCACTGTCTCCTGCGCTAGCGTCGAATTCAGCTACCAGGACACCTTTTTCTCTAAGTGACTGGGAAAGAGATCTAAAAACTGAAGATGATCCTGAACGGGCAGCTATTCCTACAACCAGAATATCGCAGTCATCAAGAGGCCTTTCAATTTCTTTAACATGCTCCTTCCTAACCTCGAGAAGTTTATCACCTTCAGAAAGAGGGGATGTTTCTGTTATTTCCGAATTTTGTTTTGTTTCACCAGTATTGACAGGCTTCCCTTCGCCCTTAAAAAATCTCATTCTTTTTTATTACGAATGTATTATTAATTAGCCGGGGTTAGCGGATCATACCCACCGTCAATTTCGACTTTGTCGGAATAACCGTCATTATCAGT
>CAZLGC010000042.1:0-9613 GCA_964559275.1 uncultured Candidatus Saccharibacteria bacterium | reverse complement strand
CGCTGAATTATAAGTGTCGTCAACAAGCATAGTGTTTTTAACACCCTCAAGCAAGCGCATTCTGCCCGGCAACGGCTGGAACCCCTGCAGGGCTTTAGCAATTTCGACCAAGTTCATTTTTTGTGACAAACCGACTGCGATAGCCGCCAGAGCCGCATACGCCTGCGGCAGGCCGACACCCGCCAGGCGAACCGGCACCGTTTTGCCATCATGTTCTACTTTGAAGGTTATTCCGACCCGTCCCGCAGCCGGGGTTTGCAGCCATTTATCGCTGTCCACTAACAGTGTATCATCATTAATAATACCCCTGACGGTCGCGCCATCCTGGAAACCGAAGCTAATCACAGGAGCCCGTACCTGCTCACTGAATTTGCGCAGCCGCTCATCATCATAATTCACAACTACACTACCGTTGGGTTTTATCGCCTGTAGTAGTTTGCCTTTTTCCTCCACGATGTGATTGATGCTATCAAAAAATTCTAGATGCGTCGGGCCGACCGTAGTTAATACGCCGACCTGGGGACGGACTATGGAAAGTAAATAATCCATATCATCCGGTCGATCAATTCCCATCTCCAATACCAGCGCTTTTGGATAATTCCTCAGAAATAAGGAACGAACCAAGGCCCGAAACATTATCAAAATCCACTTCGTCACCGACCGGCCACCGGTATCCAAACCCAAAATTGTCAGCGGTACGCCAAGCTCGTTGTTATAATTTTTCTGGCTTTTCCAGACCCGATGCTTGGCTGCTAAAACAGTGGCAATGGCATCCTTGGTGGTTGTTTTGCCAATACTGCCTGTTACACCTACAACCAAAGGCCGCTTGCGTTTAAGCAAGTGACGGGCACTCACCCGCAGATATTGCTCAATGGATTTTTTTAGATAATCTGCCATCTATTCGGTGGGAGGAATTCCCCAATGCTCAAAAATGAATTCCGAAATATTCTTAAATAGAGGAGCCGCCACGGTGGCACCAGCAACGTAATCTCCCTTAGCATTGTCTATCTTAACTAACATTATAAATTCAGGATTGTCAACCGGGAAACCGACAAAAGAAACGATCTTCTTATTAGGATCATAGCCTTTTTGCCCTTCAGCGGCAACCTGAGCGGTTCCGGTCTTACCAGCAATAGCGTATCCTTCAACATCACCCGGGCTAGCAAAGCCATCTTTGACCGCACTGCGCATGATCGAAGCCATGGTAAGAGCCGTCTTACCAGTGACTGCCTGGCGAACAAACTCCGGTTCTATTTCCTCGGTGGTTCCGTCCGGATGGCGAATTGCTTTAACAACGTGTGGCCGCATAATTTTGCCGTTGTTGGCAAAAGATGATATCGCCGTTATCAATTGAATCGGCGTCACAGTAAGCCCCTGGCCGAACCCAGAAGTAGCAATATCAATTTCTTTCCATTCATCAACAGCCTTAATATAGTTTTCAGACTCTTTGCTCAGATCGATACCAGTTAATTCGCGGAAGCCAAATTTATCAAGATAAGTGCTGATTATATCTGCTCCCATAGTCTGCGCAATTTGTGCCAGGACAACATTATCAGATTTCTCTATTGCCTCCTGCACAGTTATCGTTCCGTAAGCCTTGTCTTCATAGTTATAAATTGTATAGGCACCGATTGTTATGGAACCAGGATCATCAAAAGTTGTACCCGGGCTTACTTTACCGGTTTCAATTCCGGCCGCTACCTGCAGAACCTTGAAGGTTGAACCGGGTTCATACAGGTCGAAAATTGCCCGGTTATTAAAATTACTGACATCTTCTGTTTCATCATACTTATTGGGATTGAAATCGGGATAGTTAGCCAGGGCAACAATTTCCCCGGTCGTCGGATTCATTACTATAACCGACCCGCTATCGGCACTATGCTTTTCAATGGTCTCCCGAAGTTTTTCTTCGACGTGAAACTGAATGGTTCGGTCAATTGTCAAAACCAGCGTATCGCCGTCACGCGCCTCGGTCAGAGATTTTTCCCCGATCGGAAGCCATTGCCCGCGAGCATCTTTCTCTGCCATCAACTGCCCTCTCTGCCCGGCCAATTCTTCCTCGTAATAATTTTCCAGGCCCGTTACTCCGCCGTAGCTATCATCAGCCAGGTATCCTACGTAGCCCAAGATATGACTCGCCAAAGACTCATTCGGATAAAAACGGACGCTTTCCGGCTGGAGACGAATACCGGGTAACTCTAACTCCCGCACTCTATCTGCCTGACCCTTGTCGAGATGATCGGCAATCGGCTGGTAGGGATCCTCTGTGTCATCGCCGATAGCATCAATTATTTCCCCTTCCTCGAGCCCGACTATGTCCTTGAGCTTGGAAGCTGTCTCCCCCTTATCCTCAATTTCACGAGGCACGGCGTAAACCAAAAACAATTCCTTGTTAGAAGCCAAGGTAAATTCTCCCGAGGGAGAACTTGAATCCTGAACAATGATATCGCCCCGCTCCGGAACCAGTTCGGCGTACAGTTCATGTTGATCCTGAGCTAATGCCTGATAATGATCGGTTGCCAGCACTTGCACACTAAAAAGACGAAAGCCGATTGCTCCCGCTATAATAAACGAGAGGACCAGTAGTACCATTACTCTGTCCCCTCGGGGTTTCTTATTTGAACGACGGCTTTTCTGTCGGCTTTTATAGCTTACCATCGCAGTTACAATTGATATCCAAGGCTAGCGTACCGCGATTACGCCCTTCTCGTCAACGAATTTAATTGCCTTTTGGTCGACCTCTACCATGCCCGACTGGTCAAGATTTGATTCTATCTGTCGCAAGGACTGGGCTTCATTTATTTCCAACTGTAAATTACGATTTTGTTTCTCAAGTTCCTGGATCTCGTTCTCAACCTCAGAAACTTCATAACCGGCGGCCGATATAGAAATCACCTGGAAAAGATAGAAAAGACTAATTAAAGCTATTAGAAAAACAACTATGTAGCCCAAAGTGACAGGACCGGCCTGTAGGTTTCGCTTGATAGTCTTCTTGCGGCGACCAGGTTTACTTCCCAGTGCCGAAGACAAAGTTAGGTAATGCGCCATTTTTGTTTTATTTTATTTTATTTTAGCTGCAGCCCGCAATTTAGCACTGCGAGATCTGGGGTTAATTCTGACCTCGTCAGCAGTCGGCGTGACCGGCTTTTTGGTTAATATTTCTACCTGAGCCCGGTGCCTACAGCGGCAAACCGGCAATTCGGTTTCGCAAATACAGTCTCGGGACTCATCTCGTAAAAAGTTTTTAACGATCCTGTCCTCCAGGGAATGGAATGAAATAACTACTAGGCGACCGCCCGGCCTCAGCAGATTCAATGCCTGCGGCAGGGCATTTCTGAGCTGGTTAAGCTCATCATTAACAGCGATTCTTAGCGCCTGGAATACTTTTGTGGCCGGGTGGCGGTTATTCGAACGTTCGCGTCCCGGTGCAACGCTGCTAACCAGTTCAGCCAAGTCGACAGTGGTATTCAGATGCTTCTGCTTACGCTCCCGTACAATTGCCTGTGCTAATCTTTTCGCAAAAGTGACTTCTCCATATTCCTGAAAAATCCTGGCAAGATCCTCCTCGCTGGAATCACGGACCAGTTCCGCCGCCGTCAAACCCTGGGTGGTATCCATCCGCATATCCAGAGATTCGTTACGCCGCCAGCTGAAGCCTCGGCCCGGGGTGTCTAGCTGTAGACTGGAAAGTCCCAGGTCAAACAAGATACCGCGAACATCTGTGAAGTCCTTGGCGAGAGCAATGTCGCTAAGATGGGCGAAGCTATCCTGCACCAAAGTGACTTGACCAGCGTAATCGTGAAGTGTTTTTCGGGCCACCTTGATAGCACTGGCGTCCCTGTCTATTCCGAGCAGGCGACCACTAAGACCTAATTTTGAAAGTATTTTCTTTGCATGCCCTCCGGACCCGACATTACAGTCGATTACCTTGGATCCGGGTTGTAAAGATAAATATGAAATAACCTCTTTGGCAAGTACTGGTACGTGCATATCAGCTCCCGGCACCACTTGGTGCAATAATTTTAAACACCCAATTCTCCCATTCGCTCCGCAATTGCTTCACTGTCCTTTTCGGTACCCGACTTATAGACCTCCCATTTCTCAGAATCCCAGACTTCGATGCGATTATAGAGACCGGCAACTACCACTTTTTTAGAAATCCCGGCAAACTGACGCAGGTATTCAGGAACAACTATCCGACCCTGAGTATCAATTTCAACATCCATCGCTCCGGCCAACATCAGACGGGCAAAGGCCCGGGAATCTTTTTGGCCCAAGGGCAGCGTGGAAAGTTTTTCCGCCAGCTTTGTCCATTCTTTCTTGGTATAAATAAACAAACAATTATCTAAACCGCGCGTAACTACTGCTCCCCTGACTAAATCACGCCGAAACTTGGCCGGTATGGCCAAGCGCCCCTTCTGATCCAGTGAATGCGTAAACTCGCCGATGAACATTATTTTCTAGCGCAATAATTAGGGGGTTGGTGCCGGTTTGTCCACAAAAGTGCCGGTTTTTCCCCACTTTTATCCACTTCTTACCTCTTACCTCCATTATACACCACTTTGACGATTGTCTCAACCACTTGGCAACCTATTTTTTCAAATCTAAAAATGGCTTAAATAAGCCATTTTCTCTTACCGCTTTTATATTATCTTAATAAGTTGTGGAATACCCTTTCCTAGAGCTGCAATTTTAGCCCTTTTTTCCTTTTTTTCCAAATGAAGCTAGCATGCGAATTTTTTGAAAGCCAAATTTTCCCCGAATTCTATCAACGCTGCGCTCCAGATCGTTGCATCTTTCAGCTTGGCTCCTTTCCAAAAGATCAAAGACACTTGTTTGCGTCCCCCGAGCGACAAAATTACTATACCCCACTCCCAGAAGCCGCACATATTCATTACTGCGATAGTATTTCCCAAAAAGATAACGAGCCTGACGCAACAGGTCACTAGTAGAATCAGTGGTTACTAACATTTTTTTACTGCCAGTGATTGTAGCAAAATCGCGGTAGCGAATCTTTATTTTGACTTCCTTGGCCTTAATACCCTGGGAGCGTAAATCGTAGGCTGATTTATCAACTAAATACGCCAGGGTTTCCTGGAGTAATTTGTAATCGCAGGTATCAACCGGAAATGTTGTTTCCCGGGAAACACTTCGCTGGCGACGGGAACGCAGCGGACGCCGGCAATCACGGCCCCAGGCCCTTTCCCAAAGATCATATCCGTACTTGCCCCAGCGATCGGCAAAAAACTTCAGGGGACGCGACTGGATATCTTTCAATTTATTAATTCCCAAAGTGCGCAATTGTTTCTCGCTTTGGGGACCGATCCCGGGCAGATCCCGAATATCCAAAGGGGCTAAGAACGACCCCTCTTGTCCCGGAGTAACATAAGTTAATCCTCTGGGTTTACGAAAATCACTGGCAACTTTCGCTGTTATGAAACTCGAAGCAATGCCAACAGAAGCCGTCAGTCTAGTCTGTTCAAAAATCCTGTTTTGGATCTCTTCCCCAGCTTTTTTCATATTCGGATACAATCGCCGACAACTACTCATATCCAAATACGCCTCATCTAGACCGGCTACGCTGACTTGGTCGGTAAAAGATAAAAAAATATCCTGAATGATATCAGAATATTGACGATAGGCGGCAAAATTTCCATGTATAAAAATTGCCTGTGGGCAAAGAGCTCCCGCCTCGTGTGATGACATCCCGGAGCGAACGCCGTAACGACGAGCCTCATAGCTGGCAGAGGAAACAACCCCACGTTCTTCCGGCTTGGAACCGACAATGACTGGTTTTCCCCGAAGACGAGGATCCAATACTTGC
Organism: uncultured Candidatus Saccharibacteria bacterium; assembly: GCA_964559275.1. Taxonomy (GTDB): domain Bacteria; phylum Patescibacteriota; class CALEFQ01; order CALEFQ01; family CALEFQ01; genus CAZLGC01. Next base: position 3,789 of record CAZLGC010000042.1, on the reverse strand, counting down.
TCCACCGCAGGGAAAAAAGCATCCATATCGACATGAAAAATACTACGCGACATCATGACCTTAAGACCCCGACTATAGAATAAAGAAAACTAACAGCGACGCCGCCAGCGAACCGATAAAAATCCCCAGGAAAAAGGGACGAAAGGCCCGCGGGCGATCCGGAGTGCTTTCGATTTGGTTTAGTTGTCGCCAAGTTACAACCATTGTTTTGCTAATTTTGCCACTCCTTGATGTCTTGAGAAAAATCTACCTGCTGCGCGGGGATACCTAGGCTGATTCCATACTGACGAGCAGCCTCATACTGCTGATGGCTGGATCGATTAATTTTAAATATTTTGCCGCTAAAAATGATGTAATGCCTAGCTCCAGTTTTAAAATCAGCATACCAATGTCCGTGCTCAGTATTTAGTGACCGGCTTATTTTCTCTGCCACTCGGTCAACAAGTTCTGCTGGGATTTGTACCCGATGTAGTGTCCATTTATTCAGATGCGGGGTCTCGTGCTCAGCGGTTACGGTTTCAACATCGGTTTTGATAATTTTGAGATCGTTTAACGCCGACAAATCACTAAGGCTTTCCTCGATAATCGTACCGCGGTAGTTTCCCATTGATTAGTATTTCCTCATCAGCCCCACCATTTTTCCTTGTATCTGCAAATTGTTTTTGACGAAAATCGGCTTCATAGTTGAATTGGCCGGTTCCAGGCGCACCCGCTTAGCTTCTTTGTAAAAACGCTTTAAGGTCGCCTCGCGGCCGTTGACCAGCGCTACCACCACATCGCCGTTATTGGCAACTTCACGTTTCTCGATAACTACATAATCCCCGTCAAAAATACCATCTTCTATCATGGAGTCTCCTTTGACCTGGAGAGTGTAATAATTACCAGATCCTAACATATCCTGGGGAACAGCCACCGTCTCTTTGCTGTCCAGCGCTTCGATTGGCTGACCGGCGGCGATCAGGCCATAAAGAGGCAGCGAACGAACACCACTATTTTCTTCCTGATCCTCAAATTCCATAATCTCAATCGCCCGGGCCTCACCCTCTGAAGTTTTCAAATAGCCCTTGTTAGATAGAGCTCGGATATGGTCGTGGACTGTTGACACCGAAGATAGATCAAAATGCTCGGCGATTTCGCGATATGAAGGTGCAAAACCGTGCTCCTCCATGAAATCAACAATGAAGTCAAAAATTTCACGTTGTTTTTTGGTTAAACCTTTGGGCATATAATTTAGTTAGACCTTGCTCCAGTAGCGATTGACCTTGAACGATACCGACGGCATCGTCCCCTCTTCATAGTGCGCCTGCTGGAGAAAGGTTTTAATTTCTTGTAATTTTTTGATGTAGGCCTGAATTTTAGTCAGGTCATTTTTTCTCTGTACCGTCATGATTATATTAACGCCTCCGTTTATTAGCCGATCTGGCGATCAGTTAGCCGGGAGGGCATACGACTAACTGATCAGCAGACAGACTAATAATTTTGATAAAAAACAGACACTTCGCCCAATGTTCGGTTCTGCTTTTATGATATACGAACAAAAACCGAACGTCAAGGGTTTGCCTGTGGATAAGTATCGAAAAAGGGAAGATTTATAATATCTCCCCTCTCTTCATCAGTCAGACCCAAAATCAGGATCATCAGCTTCCTCCCCAATCCATTCCTCGAAATATTTTTCTGTAGTCGACGCAGCCTGGATATTACGTAACCATTCGGCGCCATCCAGTTGCGAGAGATCATGGTACGGGCCGTGCCAATCCCGGTCCACATGAAGATCAAACTTGCTCGGCGACTGCCTACAAAAAGTTCTGATTCTTCTGCAGGCCTTGCCTGTATCCATGCATTCCTCCTTTCTATTTCTCTTTTTCTTTCAACTGATGGGCATAGATTTCTTTGTTGCCATAACGGTCAATGAAATCCTCCCAAGCCTTGGTGTTGAAGTTGGCGCCGTGATAAAACATACTCACGCGCCAGTCCTTGTCAACAACAATATGATTTTTGGGTTGCTTTCCCTCCATACAAAATCCTCCTAGTATGATTAAGAATTGCGTTTCTTGTTCTAAAAATAAAAGAACTAGTAAAGCACCAGCCCTTTTTCGGATTACTTAATTGCCAGCCGTCGCAGTTTCTTCAAACCCAACCGGTCAAACAATTCTTTGCTGCCCTTGGCGACATTGAGGCGCACCCGGGCGCCAAACGGCTGCAATTTAAATGAAAGCTGCTGCCAGAATTTCTTATCTTTGATAGACAAACGAGAAAAATCTATTACCACGGGACGCCGACTATTTTTCAAAAACTTCGCTAATTTTTTTGGTATATCCTCAAGACCCTTCTTCACATCATCGGGTAAACTTAATACAACTGGATGCAATCTTGCTCGGGGAAATTCTTTTTTATAAGAGAAAGCGGCGTAGGTCCGGGCCCGAGGGCCGAACAAACGATAGATGAATTTTTGCGAGGGATAGTCCAACGGTGTTTCTTCCGTGTTGTGCTTGATAGGTTCAATCAGCTTATAGCCGTCGGCAGTTTTATGATACTTATCGGCTTCGAGACGTTCCAGTGACTTTATATAAGGACGTAACACCAGTGACATATAGCGAGTTACTAGAAAGCCATATAAGTTAATCCCCGCATACATACCCTTACGCTTCCACAAATAGCGCCAAGCCCGTCCCAGCGTATAGAAATGTTTGTATCCATCCAAAATTGATTTTTGTAGTAGGCTCGGCGGCAACTTTTTGGCGAAAATTAAAACATGGTTGCCATCGTATCGCGTCCAGTCCCGGGTGATAATCCGATTCTCCTCTTTCAATTCCGCCGTCAGCTCGGTGCCCGGTAGTGGCCCCAGCGCCAGTAGCTCGATTGCTACCAATCCCAGCTCGCGGGCAAATTTTACCGTCGCCCGAGAAGTCGTAGCAGTGTCATGATCAGAACCGATTATAAACATCCCGAAAACGAAAATACCGTATTTGTTGAAAGTCTGGATTGATTTTTTCATTGTCGCCACATCCTGTTTCTTGTTGTAGGCCTTGAGCGTATCAGGATTAACTGATTCCAAGCCGATTTGAACAACATGCATACCGGCTTTTTGCATTAATTCCATCAGTTCCGTATCCTGAGCCGTTTCTACCCGGACCTGGGCCGATAGTTTTACCGGGACTTTGCGATCAATAATTTTCTGCAAAATTTCCTTAGCTCGACGACGGTTAGCAGTGAAATTATCGTCGACAAAGAAAATATTATTCTTGCGATAGGTTTTAACCAAGTTGTCAATTTCATCAACCACATCATCAACCGAGCGGTTCCTCATTTTGCGGCCACTCATCTTTATTACCGAGCAGAATTTACAACCGTAGGGACAGCCGCGCGTGGACAGAACTTCCAGCGGCGCAAAACCAAAATGCCACTTACGATCATAAAACTGTTTAAAACCATGAACCAAAGAAAAATCCGGAGTGATATTTATGTTTTGGCAAAAATGCTGTCCAGGATTATCGATTATTTCGCCCTCCCGCCAATAAGTCAGTGCCGGTACCTCACTCAGTTTCTTTTTACCTGCCAGGGCCTCAAGTAATGCTATCATCGGCTCCTCACCCTCGCCGCGAAGAACATAATCGCCGTACTGGATAGCCTCAGCCGCTTCAAAGGAAGCGTGCGGCCCGCCAAATACAACCGGTATCCCCCACGACCTGATCCGCTTAGCCATCTGATAGCTTTCAAAGGCGGTGTTGGAAACTACCGAAATGCCGACCAAATCGGCGTGTTTGATATACCGCCAGTCAATCGGAGCGA
>CAZLGC010000041.1:5547-10524 GCA_964559275.1 uncultured Candidatus Saccharibacteria bacterium | reverse complement strand
TGGCCCAACGGGCCTTGAACTCGGTACTCGCTCAGGACTACCGGGATTTTGAAGTGCTGGTGATTGACGATCATTCTCCAGCGGATATTCGGGAGAAGCTCAAAACCTTGGAATCCGAACGAGTCAAAGTTATCCTGAAAGACAAGAATCGTGGTTGTGCCAACTCGCTTAACCTGGGGCTTAAAGAAGCCCGGGGCAACTATATTGCTGTCCTGGAAGATGACGACCAGTGGACAGACAAAACGAAGCTTTCGCGACAAGTGCAATTTTTGGATCAACATCCCGATTACATTTTGGTCGGAGCAGCTGGTGTGCACGTCGATGCTGAAGGCAGAGTCATTCACGACAAGGAACTACCCACCGACGACTCCGGCATCCGCGACATCATTTTGATCCGAAACATATTTTTTCACTCCGGAGTGCTTTTCCGGAAAACCAAAGATAATTACGATGAAACCCTGGGAACGGAAGCCCAGGACCTGGGTTTCATTTTGAAATTAGGAAAAAAAGGGAAAATCGCTATTTTGCCAGAAAAGATGGTGGCGTATGACGCATCCTACTACGGAAAAATTTGCTATAAAAGTTTACAGCGGCGTAATTCTCTGATTGGAAAAACGCTGACGGTAATTGCGCGTTACCAAAAAGATTACCCCCATTTTAGCAAAGCGTACTGGGGTAATCTTGCGAAGAAGTTTTTGAACTGGGTTTTGTGGATGTCGCCGTATAAATGGCGGGATTTGCTTTATTAGTTTCAACCTTGGCTTCGGGGTTGTTTTTTATTTGGTAAAAAAGAAACAGCCCAGCAACTTCTTAGAAGTCACTGGGCCGTAGCCGTTCACATTCGCCTAGGGGCAATCCTTACAGGGATCACACCTGGGATCACGCACAATCCGGTTCGGGGTGTCGTAGATCCGGAGATGGCATTCACCATCACGGACATCCGATTCCCGGGCACAGATGTACAGGTCCTCGTCCGCGAAGACCCATTCCTCCTGAGGCAGCTTCCAGGCGATGATTCGTGCCGTATCCCGAATGCTCGGGAAATCCAGGTACGAGTTGTCGCCCCACTGCTCCAGGGTCAGGGTGTCTTCCTTGTCGCCGGGCTTGTAATGGGTTCCAGTCGTGCCGATCACGATACGATCGGTATCGGCCTCCACCAGCACCGCTGTTCCCCGAGGAGCTCCCTGCCAGTTGGGCCCGGTCAACACCCGGAGACGAATCTCGCGGGGATGACAGGAAGGCAGGTCAACGACCCGGATCACCACCCGTCGGTTGGCGTCTTCACCCTTGTGTTCCGGGTGAAAGTCAACCGCCGGCTTGGTGCGACCAAACCCCTTGGTAGCGCGGATCTTGAAGCCTTTCGACTGCGCGATCTTAGCCACCGTGGCGGCCCGGTCTTCCGAAAGCTTCAGCTGGTAAGCCAGATCCGCCTCGGAATCGAACTCGGTGCCGGTATGCTTGACCGAGTCCGTATGACCCTCGATCACCAGAACCGCGTCGTCCGGGATGGTGCGGAGTGCATCATCGATGTACTTGCGTCCACCGAAAGTCGGCTCCGCGGACCCGAGAGCGAACACAGCGGCCGTCCGATCTGCCTTGGCCGCTTTGTAAGCGGCATCGGACAGACAGTAGGACGCGGTGGGCTCATACGAGCCGTCCAGAAACTCGACCCGGTTGGCCAGGTCGGGAGGCAGCGTGCTCGCCGCTCCCTCCATCTGGGTGAGATACGCTTCCTGGGCGTGAACGGGAGTGATCACGCCGAGCGCGATCACCAGAGAGATGATGACGGCGAAGTGTTTCATCTTGGCCTCCTTTCACTTCGGTTATTTCATCCTCACTTGAGAGACCAATAATTAGTCACTCGAGTGAGGGCGAAACCGCAGTTTCGCCTCAACCCCGTTTGTGCTCGCGTCGCAAGCAAGCGGGGTTACATCCCGATAGGGATGTCGCCGGCTTTCACAGTCGGCTCAGATTTCTTAGACCAGGGCCACCACTTTCGTTTTTTGGTGACTTTTTCGGGTTCAGTGTCTGCTTCGACCAACTGGCCGTCCTCGACAATCATGACCGGGTCTGAATCCTGATTTTCCGCTTCCTGAACGGTCGCCTCATCCAGGATTACCGTGCCGGTGTCCAGAACGAGAAAATGGGCACCGCCACCGACATCAGGACGGGTGGGCATACCCCGGAAGACCTTGCCGCCGACTTTGATGTCGACAGTCTTGGTCCCCTCGGGAACGCCGACCTCGAACCAACCCGGACTCAGAATTTCATAGTATTCCTCAGCCGCGGGAGGGTATAAGGTCTTGGTAGTGGTCTTCACGACCGTATCACCGTAGGTGACTTCCACCGGTGTCCCGGCTTTGACCTCGTGACCCCACTTGAGGCCGCTCGGCCAGGTCGTGAACACGCAACCCCGGACTTCCGTCCGATAGACCACATCCTCTGCCAGGGCCGAGATGGCCCACAGCGCACACAGCGCAATCGCAATCCAAATCAGTGATACTCTCATTTGTTCCTCCTATTCTAGGGCTTCTACCCACTCCGGCAGCCAATCAAGTTGGTTGCCAGAGTGGGTTGGCGATCTGGTTTACCAGATCGCCAACGGGTGTGCCTGGATTAGGCAGGTGGAAGAGGGGGATCCTCTTCCACTTCGGCGGCGGGCTCCTCCATGGGCTCACTCGCCGGTTCCGGCTCGGGGGCCGGGTCTTCAGCCGGTTCGGGTTCGGGTTCGGGTTCGGGCTCGGCGCTCGCGGCGGCCACCATATCGGCCAGCTTCGCCTTGAGCTCCGCGTTCTCGGCCTTGAGAATCTCCATCTCCGCCATGGCCTTGTTGGCCACCTCATCGGAGTAAACCTCGGCGGAAGCCGGTTCGGCCACGGGCGCCGACGCGTTCTCGTGCATCAGCACGCCGATGTCGGCGTACGAACGCTTCTGGTCGATGACCAGGAAGTGCCCGCCGGGCCCGCCGTCGGGCCGAGCTTCCAGCTGCGGAAACTCGATGTCGCCGATGCGAACCGTGACCTCGGAGACTCCGTTGGGAACGGGAACCTCGCACCAGCCGGACGGCACTTCATGGTAGTTCGCAGCCTCCGTCGGGTTGAGAGTCCCGGTCTGGAACTCCTGTTCCTCGCCGTTGATGACGGCCACGACAGGGGTGCCGAAGTCGACCATGGTGCCCCACTCGGCGTTCGGAGGCCAGGTCTCGAAGACGCAGAAGCGCACCTCGGACAGGGTCTCCGCCGCCAGGGCGGGAATGCTCACCAGAACCGCACAGATCATCAGAAACAGAATCTTCTTCATCGCCTTTCCTCCTTGCTTGTCGCGATGACTCTGCCTGCGGGAAGGCAGTTACGCAGCAAAGACTTTGGTTACCAGCTTCCCGCAAGCTGTTTACAGTTTACCAAAGCCAATTATCCAAAACACAAAGCGGTAATCGCCAGGCGATTAGCGCTTCGTGCTTTCGACGGGCACCCAGGTTTTCATGAAATTCAGTTTCTGGACATTGGAAATCCAGTAAGCCTGCAGCCAAGCCCGGAGACGGGCGGCAATCAGGAGCAGGGTCCAGACATTTTCCTTGAAACCGCGGGCAAAGCGAAGTGAGCCCAGCAGGCCCTCACGGGCCTCCTTGGTTACGGTGCGGTCAGTTTCCAGATCCAGGTCAGTGCGCATTTTGATATTTCCCACCAGGTTTCTCACTTTCTGCTTGCACCAGTCGGAAAAAGTAGTCGGGAAAACGACCAACACCCGCGCATTCGGAGCGTAGGCAATGCGGTAACCTTTTTGATATATTAAAGAAGACAGGACTGCATCATCAAGGCTATCTTCGGGTAGTTTTAGCAAGGCTTCACGCCGGATACCGTAGAAATAGCCGGAAGCACCAAAGAACTTCTTATTCCGCTCTTTTAACACCTTATGGCGATGAGCGCCGACAAAAGAAAGCAAGTGCGCCCAGTAACCAAGCATGCTGTTACGGCTGTTTACCGGTACAATCCGGCCAGACACTATACCCACGCGAGGATCGGCAAATTTCTTCAGCAGGTTTTTGACCGCGTATTTATCAAGGTAAACGTCACCATCAGTGAGCAGAATGAAATCACCGGTTACTTTGCTAAAGGCGTAATTCAAAGCGGCCGGCTTACCTTTCACCTTAGCTGTAGCAGGGTCAGAGAGCACTGTCAATTCAAAACCGTGCTTTTGTCCACACTCCCGGGCACTCTGCCGGGTTGCGCTGTCCGGAGCAATCACCAGGATTTCGTAATCATACTTATCCGAAAGCTGCCGGCCGACAGACTTAATTGCCCGTTTGATCAGAAGCGGTTCATTCTTGCTGGTGATAATTACTGACAATTTCATAAATTTTTTAGTAAAAAGGCGGCTTGTCGCCACCAAGGATAGTTGGCGATGTTTGACAAACATCAGGAGTGTTGTTTGCATTCGCTTGCAGATAGTCCAAATCTACTAAGCAAATCCTAGTCCAACTATCCTCACTGGCGGCAAATTTGCAATATTTATAACATTCCTTTATATCAGATATTTTCATAGATGTCAAGTTATTTTTGGAGTAAATCTCGTTAAATATTGACAAAACCTACTAACCTCGCTATAATCCTATGATAATTGCTTAATTTAGCTCATGAGTAAAAAAGGCCGAATAACACTAGTGGTTCTGCTTTTGGTAGCCGTAGCTATCGGTAGTTTGGGTTATATCGCCTACCGCAGCCCCAGTTTTAATCTGCTTTCCAGCATTTCCCGGATTATACATCAGCAGCCGGATCCGGTTTACCCGAAAACCGCCAAATACAACTTGCATCCCGATTTGCGCGCTGAGTACTTGGATAATCTGTCCAAGTACGATGTTTTGATTATAGATATGGAGGCCCAGCACCTGAGCGCGGACAAGATGGAAATCATCCGGGAGAAGAATCCGGATATCAAGATCTTGGCCTTTGTTTCCATGGTAGACATCCGCGATGACTC
>CAZLGC010000041.1:0-5447 GCA_964559275.1 uncultured Candidatus Saccharibacteria bacterium | reverse complement strand
AATGGCGGCAATATTGACCTGAACAACGATGGTGTTCCCGAAAGCGCTGCCAAACTAAACTCCAGATGGCGCGGTGACATGGCTCATATACTAGGCAAAATGCGCCAAATTAACAAAGATACTATTGTGCTAACTAACGGCGACGGCGATTATCGCTGGTATGAAAACGGACGCAATTTTGAGGATTTCCCGAATCTGTATGAGGGCGGCTACATCCGCATGCGCGACAAGTATTTTCGCTATGAAGAGACTATCCACCGTCGTCCAAAAATCAATATTGTTAACGGTAGTGTTATTTTCTCTGACTCCTCCGGTGAACCGGATTTCCAGCGTATGCGCTATACCCTGGCTACGGCCATGCTGTCTGACGGTTTCCACGACTACGACTGGGGCGGGGACAGCCATAATGAGGGATACCGTTTTGACGAGTATACAATCGACGTCGGCGAGCCTGTAAGTGAGGCAGCCCGCATCCAGAGTTACTTTGTTCACTATGATGATTTCGAAGCTGGCAATCCCGGAAACTATGAATTCGTCAATACCCCTACTCAGAAAGGTTTCATGACTAATAACTGGCGTGAAGTCCAGGATGGCTCCCGCAGTGTCAAGGGAGATATCAGATCTTTCGGTTCCGGGTGGAATGACTACATGATCTCAAACCTGGACAGGGTACAGCTATCTCCGAACGAAACTTACACTCTCGGCTTCAAATATCGTATTTTACTGGGAGCGGAGCCGGATAAATTTTTCTACGTAATGGCTCGCAGCCGCTCCACCGGTGAAATCAAAGGCTTCAAAACCTGGAGCTTGAAAGATGGCTTGTCCGGCTACATTAGTGCTGTTTTTCAGCTTGATGATAAAAATGACTATCAGATAGTCTTTGGCGTTTATGGTTCCGGCGCGGTAGCAATCGACAACGTCGGCATCACCAAGGACGACAGCGATTTCTTTGTCTGGCGCCGTGACTATGAAAACGCGATGGTGCTGGTGAACCCTACCCCAGTTACCCAGCGGGTTATCTTGCCCGAGCCTTACAAAAAGATCCGCGGTCGCCAGGATCCTAGCATAAATACCGGACAAGTAGTACGTGAAGTCTACCTGCCGCCGCACGACGGCTTAATACTCCAAAAACTGCAGGGTTTGGAAAAACTCCAGGCCTACGCTTCCGATATAGGCAACACCCTGACCAAGCTATTCTACGCCCTGGCCGGCGTAGAGCCCTACACGAGGTAACAATCAGCAGCTCTGTCCAAGGAGGTTGCTATGAGTAAGATTCCTCGGGTTTTCACGATCCGCTGTCGCACTTGCGGCGGCCTGATTTATCCCCTTGAGGGCGACCCCGGAGCGCCTGATCCGTATGATCCCTGTTCCTGCGACGTGATCAGGAACGTTAAGGATCTACGCGAGCACGGCTACACCGACGCCCCTGAGGCCCGATTTGCGGGCGGCCCACTCAAGCTGCGTCGCCCCGATGGCACGATCGTCTCGGAAGAAGATTTCGGGCTGGAGATCGAATGCCTGATCGAGAAAACCTGTGGCTAGCAGAATTAGCCCTGTCTCCACGTCACGTCTGGGGACAGGGTTTTCGATATCAAAAACCCCCTAAACGGGGGTTTTTGTATTTCCTAGATATAGTTATTTTTTAATCTGACCAGTTTCCAACCAGTGCCTCTCTTGTTCCTCAGGCGTAATTTCAGCCTTTTCGCCTTCGGCTAGAGTTTGCGGGTTATCAGAACTTTCAGATTGAGCCGGTTCAATTATCGGCAAATTAGCCGGAGCTGAGCCCGCGGCCTCATCAGATTGTTCAGGGACTGTCATTTCTTCAAGGGGTGCGGGTGAGCTTTCGGTCGCCACCTGATTCTCTTCTACAAAAATGTTTTCGGGCTGCGGAGGCTCATTACCGGCTTTAACTTTGGCTAGAATATCAAGAGAAAGCTCGTCCTTGAAAGACACAACCAGGACTATACCGGCAACCAACCCGAGAATGGCACCAATAACGGTATTTTGCCAAATATTAGGCCGGGCAATTTCGTCAGAAATAGTGGGCGGGTCAACAATTGAAACCTGAATCTTGTCACCACCGCCGTGGTAATCAGAGTTATTCTTGGTCAGAATATCGGTAATGGCGGTGGCCAGTAGCCAGGACTGACCGCGGTCTTCACGGTAAACATCAACGGTAATAAAACCGGTGTCGGGGACTGTCGACACACTGATGGCATCTTCCCAGTTATCCATCTTATCTTCCGGAGTTTCACCGAAATCGTCTTTGACGTCATAGCCACCGTTAAACACCCGCTCCATGAACGAGCCGGTATAGATGACTTTCGAAAAAGTGTTAGTAATCTGCTCAGCTGATTTAGCCGCGGTATATGAATCCATATCGGCGCGGTTTTCCTGGATAACCAGGAGCTGGGCAGAAGTTTTGTATTCTGGAGTCTGGATGATGGTCAGTGAAAAACTCGCCACTGTCACGACAATCACCAGCGCCAGAATAAACTGCCACTTTTTGCGAATTATTTGCAGAATGGCACGACTTTCCATCGTGTTTTGCTCTAAAATAAGCGATTTATGCTAACATCGAAGTTTAGCACGAAAGCTTTCTTATGTCAAGCCTTTTTATTAGAACACACTTCCAGAAAAGGTAAAGGGGAACCCCGAAAGGTTCCCCTTAGATTGCTACTCACTCGCGGATGCGGAGCTTCTGTCCGACCTTGATTCTGGTCGAGCGAAGCCCGTTATCACGCTGGATCTGGCGGATGGTGGTACCATGCTTCTGAGCGATCTCGCCCAGAGTGTCGCCACTTCGGACTTCGTACCAATCGGCACTTGCGATCACGAGGGTGGCACCAGCTTGGATCCCGGAACCGTTCAGTCCGTTCAACCGCTTCAGCTCCGATACCGTCGTATTGAACCGGCGGGCGATCTTGAAAAGGTTATCGCCGCGGCGGATCCGATACGTGATGTCGGGGGATACGGGCTGATCCGGCTTCGCTTCGGGCTCCCTGATCTTCAATACCTGACCAGGATAGATCCGGGAAGTGTCTGTCAGCTGGTTGTCCAGCAGCAACTGCCCTAGATCCACGCCGTAGCGACGGGAGATCCGCCAGGGATTGTCCCCGCGGCGCACCACGTGCTCCGCGAAAGCGGAATCAGCGGTGACAGGAATCGCCAGTAGCTGCCCCGGGTGAATCCGGGTACGACGCCCGAGATTGTTGGCGCGCTGAATTGCCCTTACCTTAGCACCGTACATCTGAGCAATGTCCCAAAGGGTATCACCCATTTGCACCGTGTGCTGGCAGCAATTCTCGCGCTGGCCGTCAACCTCACACTGGACGTAGATCGGCTCCGGCAACCGGCACTCCGTTTCGCAGTAGACCACCCAATCATGTGCTTTCAATCCGAAGATCTTGGCATGAAGATTGTAGGCCTGGAGCGAGAAGACGGAGGCACCAGTGCGCTGACGCAGGTGGTACCAACCGTCTCCGGAGCGAATCTGCTCCCATGACAGCTTGGCGGCCTCCGCTTCGATCTCAGTGCCCTGCGACTGGAGCAACCGGTAATTAGCGGTGATAGCCCGCACATACCTGGCTGTTTCCGTCGGCAGGTGGCCGCGCCAGTGACGTCCGTGGCGACGTTTGATTCCGCGCAGCCGAGCGTCACCGCAGTTGTAGGCCGCAGCGCGCTCCTCGAGGGTCGGGAACATGTCGCAGAGGACCCAGTAGTAGCGGACACCGGCCTCTACCCAGCTCATCTCGTATGAGCGGTTGCCGGTTTCTGCTCTTTTCTGAATTTCCATGTTGCGACGAGTATCGGGCATTACCTGCCCGACCTCCCGGGCCCCTTTCGAGCTGACGTGCCAGCGGTCTCCACCGCTTTCCTTGATCAGGAAAGACCAGTACTGGTACCGGTCCACCCCGTACTGTTCGATACAGTGTTCCAGCTCGTCGATTCTCCGTAGCTTGGCCACGGAACCGACGAAACTGGGTGAGTAGCTGGCCTCAACCACACCCGAAAGCATGGCTAAGACAAGCCAAAAACTCAACAAATAGCGCATGATTTCCTCCTCTCGCGCCAGTTTTTCAATTCTCGTTCTTGACCCTACACTCTATCACAAAATAGTAAAAAAGTCAAGCTTTCCGGATATTCAAAAAACCCCCTGAAAATGGGGCTTTTCAACTAAAACCTAGGTTTTTTTACCGGCTCTCCCCTACCCGCACTTTGACCGTTTTCTCTTCATTATTTCGAACGTAGGTTATCTCAATTTCATCACCAGGTTTGTATTCCTGGAGCATGCGCATGAAACCATTATCGAGATTAATTTCCCGCCCCTCTATTTTCCAGATAATGTCGCCGGCTCGCAAACCAACTTGAGCTGCCGGACCACCCGGAGTGACGGCGGGAACATCCTCAGAGGCAACTAAAAGCGCGCCTTCCCAGCGATCAAGATTGTCTATTTGAGCCATGCCGGGGGTAACTGTCTGCCAATTTACACCCAGAGTAGAGCGAACTATCTGCCCGTCAGCCACGTAGGAATCAATCGCTGAGCGCACCAGGGAAACGGGAATCGCGTAGCCAGTAGTCGAATTCCCACCCTGATAAGAGCAGAGACCGATAATTTCACCGTTCAGATCAATCAGGGGACCACCACTATTAGCCGCGGAAATAGTGGCATCTGTCTCCAAGAGTCCTTCCAGGCGGCTTATATTGGTTTCCTGATAGGCTAAAACACCTTTGTTTATGGCTCCCAAAATGCCAAAAGAAGCGTAATTTTCATGTTTTTCATACTTATTCCCAAGTGCCAAAACGCGCTGCCCTAGTTCAATTTCTTCCGCCGGATACAAATTGGCTACGGGCAGGTTATCGCCTTCGATTTTGAGCAAAGCCAAATCATTCAGGGGATCGCGGGCTACTACTTCGGCATCACTAACTGAATAGTCATCCCGGATTATCTTCACCTTGCCGGCATTATCCAAAACGAAATGCTTGTTGGTGACAATTAGACCGTCAGCCGAAACTATGAAACCGGTACCAATTGTTTCCGCCAGCCTGCTGCCGGGATTGCGAACAACTACCGTCACTAGCGACGGTTGATTGGAAGTAATGGCATCAAAGAAAACTGAATCCTCGCTAACAATCTCTTTTTCTTTTTCAATCAACTTGAAAATCGTCTGGCCGGATTCGCTGATTTCCAAGTATTTCTGAAACCGAGGCATTTCCGCCAGCGCCGGAAAAACGTAAAAACTGGCAATTACGGAACCGCCGATACCGGCTATGAAAGCGCAAATTACCAGGATTATTACTAGAAAAGTCCCGGGTTTGCACTTTGCTTTTGTCGTTTTTTCGCTATCCATTTTTTAGACTAAAGGAAGCCAATTTGACGTGCTGATGACCAATATTACTAATACCCCAGTCAACAAAATATACTGCCAAAAACGCTTGCGGTCAAG
>CAZLGC010000040.1:0-10770 GCA_964559275.1 uncultured Candidatus Saccharibacteria bacterium | reverse complement strand
CTTTTCCATTTCGAAACCAGCATCCAGATATTTTTTTATTTCCAGGAACCCCTTGGCATAAACAGTTTCTCTAGTAAATCCCCCTGGCCGGGAAGTGTCGACGAGCCCTCGCTTAGCTTTGTAAGTTATGTTGAAAGCGGTGTTGGGTAAGACTCCTCGTCCCCGTAAATTTTTGTACGTTTCTCGAAAGGATTCAGCTAGGGCATCGTTCAGGGCCATCACCTTTAGATACCTGGTGATGAATTTGCGCGGGTTTTTGTAAATTCTCTCTTTGTTATGAACTGCCAGACCTTCTTCGGTGGTCAGGTAACCAGCTAGCCCTTCAGAAAATATTTGGTAAGGTTGGAGAAGACCGTTGACGTAGCGATACACATGAGTGTCAATTTCATGCGCCAGTGTTCCCATTAAGTCGGAGCGGCGAAACTTAGCTTCTTTGCGCAGGTTTACAAGGATGGTTCTGGCGGCTGTCTTAACAGCAATCCTTGAGGGCAGATCGTCGATTACTACTATCTTGTATTTAATACCCGACTTATCCAGTCGCTGTTTGATTATTTTTATTACATTTTTCTGGCTCAAAAACGACTCGGATTTAGTACCGGGTTTTTTGTTTAAATAGTTTTGTTCTGAGTACTGCAACAATTCCTCATCGACATCCTCGTACAAGTCAATTGATTTGACCGTGAAGTCCGGTGTGCCAATCGATTTGACCAGGTCTATTTTCTTGAGAACCTCCTGCTGCTTACGGTACAGTATTCTGCCGATAGGAGATTTGTCCTCGCTCAACTTGAAGCGGTCAATTCTATTAGCTAATAGATCAAGCTCGCTTTTAGCAGGTTTTTCGTAAATAAATTGTGGATTATAGTCCTTTTTTTTGAAGAAATTCGCCTTTTCCTCTTCTAGGTTAGTGGGTGTCAAATAGGTAATCAAAGGTACTTTGCGATTCACGCTCGTCAGTATTTCGTCTATCTTTTTGTAATCGAGCTTGCTTCGGCTATCAACACGGCGGTTACGGGTTGGGTCAATTATAAAAGAAGATAAATCCCGGCGCCCGATCACGATCGGCCGCTTGTATTTAACCCGGTCAACCAACTGAAACTTTGATTTAACTTTTTCGCCGGCCATAAAGAAGGTAATCTCCACAAACCTGTCATCCTCTTTGACCGGCAGATTTATCTTTAGGGCCAGGCTCTTGTCGATGGCACTCAGGCCCTCGCCGGTATCAATTCGGGCTAGCACTCGGCTGCGTTTGCTGCTGGGTGTAACAATTTCAATTTCCTCTTCCGCCCCGACCACCGGTTTCGTTATCAGGTCTTCCATTCGCTTCTCACTACCTCCGCCAAAAAGTTCCTTAGCAAGCCTGACACCCTTTTCTATCGAATCAACCTTGAGCCCTTCCACCCGGCGCAGGCGACTGGCTAGCGGCGCCAGGTTAACATTTTGAATCTCCAGTCCGGCGCGGGCATTCAGCTCCAAGACTAAGGGTCCGCGCTTCTCGTCAATCGCGATATCAACACCCAAGAAACCCACCCCACTTACTTCCTGGCAGCGGATGGCCATTTCCAAAACCTCGGTCCAATAAGGGATCACCAGACCCTTCAGGTCCTGGGCGGTATCCGGGTGCTTGGTTATACTGCGCCGCACCGGCTTTTTTATAGCGGCATGAGAGGTTCTGCCAGTTGCCATATCAATACCAGCTCCGACCGCGCCCTGAGCTAGGTTGGCTTTACCTTTTGACCACTTGGTAGGCAGGCGCATCATTGTCATTACTGGAACTTTGTTGAAAACAATTACGCGAATGTCTGGCAGGCCTTTGTATGTAAACTTCCTGAAGTTGCGATGAGTTATGATTTTTTCTTCAAAAAAAGCGACATCAGGAATATTCTGGAGAGAAAAGTTGCCATCCAGGATATTTAAAATATGCCTACTGATGTCGTCTTTAGACCATTCGTCGCCGCTACTGGTCAGCCAGACATCTTCACCCTTGTCATTCCTATCCTTTTTTGAAAAAACCACGATACCTTCACCGCCGAAACCCCGGTTCGGTTTCAATACGACGTTGCCGGGCAACTCTTCCCAGTTAAACTTATCAATGTCACGGTAATTCTTAAAAATCCCATGCAGTTTTGGGGTCTGGATCTTGGCCGCTTCCAGAACTCGTTTGGTCTTGAGCTTGGAATCAGCCAGCCGGATGGCTTTTCTCAGATTGTAGGGGCGAATGTAAAGGAGGTTTCTGGCATTCATCCCCAAAATATCACGAGGATTTACCATGTTTTCTTAGTTCCCTAAAGCGGAAGAACTCTGATATGCGCAGGCCGGTCCATTTACCGAGCAGATAGTTGATCGGGATAGTGAGCAGAACCATTTCGGGATAACTGAGGAAGAAAGTCCGAAGGGCTTCCCAGCTGACCAGGAAGTAACAAAGGGTAGAGATTACTAAAGTTTCGATAGCCAGTTGTACAGCTGTCCAGAGCCCTTTCTCAATTTGGACTTTAACAAATTCCTCCGCCAAGATTGCAATAATCAGGATTGGAAAGATAGAGATAGCGATGAAACCAGTTCTTTGAGTATAAGCACCCAGGGCAAACATGATAAAGATTGCAAAAGCCGTTGCTGTCAGTACAATCGCCATCCGGGGGAGATAAAGGATACGTAAGAATTTTAGGAGATAACGTATAAGGGTAGCCACAATCAGGATTATTACAAAGATAATTAGTCCGTATTTGATACCGGTTACCAGGAAAGCCAGGGTTAGGATGGTCGGTATATAGAGACCAAAAGCCTTGATACCAATAACCTGGCGGAAGACGGCAATTATAGTCGCGATTACCGGGATTATCAAAATCAGGAAAATGGTGTTAATCGGCACGCCTTTGTTCACCATGTAATTGATGGTGTAAGACATGAAGTTCGTCCAGTTCAAGTCTTTGACGCTGCGCTCGCTGTGTACCCCGATGATTTTATATTCGGTCGGTGAGGTGCGCATGTTCTCCAGCACCTGGTCAACGTCCTGGGCGTTGATAATCCGGTTTAGGGCCGAGGGTTCAACCAGCAGAATCATTTCCGGTTGCACAATGTCAAAAGTTTGCTGGGCTATTCTAGAGACAACCGAAGGTTTGGTGGTAATCGAGACTATGACTTTGTGCCCCAGATCCAGTTCGGCGACATCTTCACTTTTCTGGACAAACTTGGTCAGTGCATTAAGGCCGACCGAGCCACTGGTCCAGTCTACGATCTGATTAGCCTTTTGGATATTAGTTCGTTGTTCTGCCAAGGCCTTGGCCAGCTCCTCCACGGCAATATAATCCGGCTGGCCGCTGGTATCCTGGATTCTGATAACCAAAACCCCTTCGCGGGCAGCTGTTTGCTCTAGCTCATTCAATTCTTCCTCCGTCGGAGTATTATCAGCAATCAGGATAATAAGATTCTCGTAGACAGAAACGATAATTTCATCTGTGTCCCGCTCCTCGCCGTTGTCGACAGTCAGGTTGACAATGTATGTCCCTGGCTGTTCGTAAACATGAACTTCGTTGACTCCTTCGATTATGGTACCATCTCCAAAATCCCAAATATAGCGCAGGTCTCCGTCCAGCGAATTTACAGATTTGGAGCCATCAAAAGTAACCTTGCTCCCGACCGGCACGTTTTGGCTCTCACCAGCAACCGCTTCCAGTCGTTTCTCCGGTATTTGTTCCTCAGTCGCTTCATCTGTTGTTATCTCCTCTTCATCCGTCTGTGCCCAGGCAGACAAGGAAACCAAACCGACCGTCAAAATGGCGGCAATAACAATCAGGTAAACTAGCTTGGAATATATTTTCATAAGGTTACCTTAGCTTTTGATTAGTCTGTAGGTGGCAGAGGCCGATGGCAATGGCATCAGCGGCATCGTCTGGCCGGGGTATCTTTTCCAGGCCGAGGGTGGCTTTGACAACGCGCTGAATCTGCTGTTTGGAAGCTTGGCCGTAGCCGGTGACGGATTGTTTTATCTCGGCCGGCGAATATTCATAAACCTTCAGTTTATTTTCAGCGCCAAGCAGGAGAATGACTCCACGGGCTTGGCCGACAGCAATTCCGGTTTTGACATTCTTGGCAAAAAAAAGCTTTTCTACCGCCAGCTCATCCGGACCAAATTTCCTGATGATATTACGCAGGTCTTTGGCGAGGATTGCCAGCCTTTTGGGCAGTTCAATCTTTGGCTTGGTGGTTATGCAGCCATATTCTTTCAGCTCCGGCTCCTTTTTACCTTTGCCTATTTTTAAAACCGCGTATCCAGTGGTGGCTGTACCGGGGTCAATTGCCAGGATGGTTCTCATGTCAGGCCAGGTTACTGAATACTTCGTTAACGTCATCTTGCTCAGCCAGGGCTTCGGCCAGTTTTTCTGTTTTAGTTTTTTCCGCGGCGGCGAGGTCAAGAGGGTTCTGGGGAACAAGTTCTGTCTCTGCTGATTCTATTGTAGCATTTTGCAGCGACTCTTTCACCTTCTTTAAGTCCGCAGGGGTGGTGGTAATAATCAAATTCCCTTCTTTGGTGGTAGTATCAGACGCGCCGGCGTCGATAGCCGCCAGCTCCAGCTCGTCAGAAGGATTGTTGACGATAATAACGCCCCGGGCATCAAATTGATAGGCAACACTTCCGGTTTCAGCAACCTTACCGTCGTGCTTAGCAAGAATATTGCGAATTTCTGAGATAGTACGATTTTTGTTGTCAGTAATAGCCTTGATAATGAAAGCCGAACCGCCGGGGCCGTAGGCTTCTATATTCATTTCTTCAATAGTGTCGCCGCCAATTTCACCGGTTCCTCGTTTCACTGCCCGCTCAATGTTATCTTTGGGCATATTCACTCCACGCGCTTTTTCTATTGCCAGGGCCAGCTTCGGGTTGCCGTCGGGGTCACCGCCGCCTTCCCGGGCGGCAATCGTTATCATGTTGGCGACCTTAGTGAAAATCGCGCCGCGCTTGGCATCAGCGGCACCTTTCTTTCGTTTAATTGTTGACCATTTTGAATGTCCAGACATACACTAATTGATAATTAGTTTTCACCGAGGGACATTAATTCACGAATCGGCAACTGACCATATTTTACTTATAAAAAGCCCAAAAGTCAATCAAAAGACCCGCCCGAAGAAGTTAATCTACAAGCGGGACTTAGTTCAAGACTGGGGTTTGCGCGAGCGAGCCCAGTCGCGAATACGGCCGATGACCGTATTCATCACGAAGGGTTTCTGAAAAATGCCGATAACGTTCA
Source organism: uncultured Candidatus Saccharibacteria bacterium (assembly GCA_964559275.1). Classification (GTDB taxonomy): domain Bacteria; phylum Patescibacteriota; class CALEFQ01; order CALEFQ01; family CALEFQ01; genus CAZLGC01. The sequence goes on along the minus strand of CAZLGC010000040.1, from coordinate 5,527 downwards.
TTTCCCAGAAAAGCCAATCGCGATCCTCTCCTAGTTTGCCACGATCACCTGGCACAAAAATGACCGGAACGTCATGATTGGGATTGCCTGGTTCGCGCAGAACATAGAGAATCTGCATTCCAGTGATGCCGATTAGTTGAAAATCGAGTGCAACCACATCGACGTTGAGGGGCTTTCTGAACTCCTCCAAATTCGAGTTTTGGACATCAGTCGAAAGGATTAGGTCGATATCATGACCAAAAACCTTGATCCATTCCCGGATGAATACCCTGCTGTCATGGTCGTCTTCTACAACCAACACCTTGATTTTCTCGCCCATATATACCTCCTTAACTGCGGGCAAATCGTCGTTTCAGGTCATTTCAGGCTAATATTTTTTACTAACAAAGTCAATAATTATTGTAAAAAAGGCTTATTATTTAGAAACAGACTTTTCCCCAAAAAATGCGGAAAAAACCCTTGGAGATTGCCCGAAAATTTGCTATAATTCAGGCATCGCTAAAGGAAGGTCAAACCTCCATGCAAGACGAAGTTTTTCTGCCCCCGCAAGGAGTTGATCATATCCGGCAGCGGTTGCATCACTTGGAAAACGTGGAATTGGCGAAGATCGCCAGAAAGCTAAAAAGTATTTCTGATCACGGCAGCCCCGCCTTTATCATCCTGAAGGAGCTGGAGGATGAGGTTTCTCAGGAAACTAGTCAACTGAAGAAATTGCTGGCGAACGCTGTCGTCGTTGACAACCGAGCCCGGGTGTGAAATCAATCGTGCTAAGTCTGGCTTAGTTGAGACTGTCGTTTTTGTTGCGGCGGTTTTTTAATTTTGAAAAAGAAGACCGCGTTAGCAAGTAACGCGGTCATCCAGGTAAGGGGGCAGGGCTACGGTTTTGCACCCACTTCCTGAAGCACTCTGTCCAGGAGAGTTTTTGTTTCTTCTCCTTTGGGAGCGACGACGATCTTGGCCTGGGCTCCTGTCTCGATCTTCTTACGGACGCCATCATTCCACAGGCCAGATTCCACAATGACGACATTTGCCCAGGTGAAAGGCATGTATACCGCCAGCCTTTCTGCCGGCAAACTCCGGATTTGCTCCGGGGGGACAACCGTCGTTGACCAGCGCAGTAATTGCAGCCGCCAACTCAGATCGCCCAGGCGATTACCGACAATGGTAGCCCTTAGATTTTGTTCTGACATGATTCACCCTCTCCTTGGTTCCTTCCTTTGTTTTATACCAAAAGTTTGCCCGAACGCATAATTGGCTTGTCATCCAGAAGTAAATCCGGTTTCAGCAAGATACCGTCTTCGTGAACGGAAGCAGCGGTATTACCGCCGTGGTAACTAGTATTATCCCCCAAAGCAATGTGGACAGTTCCCAACACTTTCTCGTCTTCCAAAACATTGCCGGAAAGCTTGGCGGTGGGGTTAGTCCCGATTCCTAGTTCGGCCACATTGAAAGCGTTTTTGTTCTTGTCCCGGCGGACAGCCTCATCCAACAGTTTTCTAAATTTCTTGCCGCCGCTGTTTTGTTCAAATCTAACCGCGCGGCCGCCCTTAAGCTCGATTCTGGTGGGCTTGGTGATGATATCCCCGAGATGATCAATGACCAGGACACCCTCGGTTGTCCCTTCCTTGGGCGCACCACAAACTTCACCGGCCGGTAGGTTTGAGTATTCACCTGGTTTGTGCACGACGCCGGTATCAGTTTCAAATTCATTAGAGAGATCGACTATTAATTCGGTGCCGGAAGGGGTCGTGATTTTCGCTTCTTTGGCCTTGGCTACCCGACGCAGCAGTTTTTCCGAAAGCTTCTTTATTTCCAGGTAGTCGGCAAGCAATCCTCTAATGAAAATATCTTCCGAAATCATCGGCAGGGTAGCGATTCTTGAGCCGTGTTTTTCGCAGGCAGCCCGACGGGCATCGGTATGGGTCAGGCTTTTTTCAGTAGGACACAAAACGACATCAGCCTCGGCCATAGCTTGGGTGACCGTGCGTGGCGGTTCTACTCCGTGCCCTTCGCGAGGGTGCATCACCTTGATCATCGGGTCGGCTCCGACCTTGAGGGCTGCCTTATACATTGCTTCGGCAATTTTCATCCGGTCCCAGTCGGTGACAATCAAAACTTCCTCGCCGGGTTTAACAGCGAGGCAAGTTTGGATGGCGTTTTGGGCAGCTTTGTTTAAAGACATATTTTTTGTTAACACTACCACCAAAATAGTCTAAATCGGGTGCAATTGCAAGTTAATTAAGACCCCCACACTCAACAAAGTTGGGTGTGGGGGCAGAAGGCCTAGTCTCGGTAGACTTGCTTGATGTAGAACTTGTCGGTGAAGCGCCCGCGGACGAAAGAGATACGGACCTCGTTTCCTGGCTTGTGCTCATCCCAGAAATCCTTGGTCACTGACACGGAGTCACTGTCATCGCTCATTGAGATTGTCAGGTGCCAGCTCTCGGGAACAGGGACGTTGTTAGTGACCATCACATCTCCAACCTTAGTCGTTACTGGGACAGTGCTGGCCGGAGAATATTTCTTCTGTTCGATAACTCCGATGCCATCGTATTCGGTGAGATTCCAGGAATCGACTGCTCGGAAAATCGGCGGTATGATCAAGTAGGCAAAAAGCCCGATCAAAGCCAGCAAGACTCCGATTAAGAGCACAAGCAGAAACTTCTCCACCAGAAACCCTATCATGTTGCCACCTCCCCTTGGTTTTCAAAAGGCCCAAAGACCTTTGATGATAACACCTACAAAGGCGAAGGTCAATTATCTGTTGAGTTATCCCCTTGTCTCAATGTAAAAAACCTGCTATAATATAGTTAAGTGAATATGGGTGAACCAATGGGTTCACCTTTTATTTTTACCCTCTATAATAGAAATAGAGGTTAAGAATAAGGACTTAACCCAAAGTCTCACTCCATGAGCCGTTTAGTATGCAAAAGAAACATACAATTATTTTAGCTTTGCTGATTGCCGGGACAATGTGCCTGCCCGGTCTTGTTTTAGCCAGCGAAGAGCGAGCCCCCGAAATCAAAGCCTTTAATACTTTCTCCGGCCAGCCCACCACCGATTTTATGGCTTACTCCGCTCGCTACGGCGGGGGAGCAGCGGTAGCTGTAGGCGACATTTTGGGTGGAGACGAACATGAAATAGTGACCGCCTCCGGAATCGGTGGTAACACCCATGTACGTGGTTTCACAAACACGGGCCAGTTCAATGGGCTTAGTGTTTTTCCGTTTTCACCTGACTATCGCGGCGGTGGTGATGTAGCCATGGGCGACGTTGACGGCAACGGCAAAGATGAGATTATCGTTTCAGCGCGTAGCCAGAGCCAAGCGCGCGTCAAAGTTTATGATTCCCAGGGCATGGTTGTCTCTGACTTTCTAGCTTTCAGCCCTGAATTTAAGGGCGGTGCCTACGTCGCAGCTGGTGATGTCAACGGTGACGATCGGGCCGAGATCATAGTCGGCGCCGGTGCCGGCGGCAACCCGCACGCCCGTGTTTTTGACGGGTACGGCAACTATATTGGTCTAGACTTTTTCCCTTTCCCGTTTGATTACAAGGGCGGTGTCGATGTCGGAGCAGCCGATCTTGATGGCGACGGTATTGACGAAGTCATTACCGGAGCCGCTACTGACGGCCAGGCTCGGGTCAAAGCTTACCGAGCAGATCGCCAGCAAACCGTTGTCGCAGACTTCTTGGCATTTGAAGATACTTATCGCGATGGCGTCCGGGTCAGCGGCGCTGATGTTGACGGCGACGGGTCTGCTGAAATTATTGCCGGTCCCAGCTCAAATCGGACCCCAGAAGTAAAAACTTTTGAAACTGACGGGCGCCCCGCCCGCTTCAATAAAGTTGTTTACGAAAATGATTTTCGCGGTGGAGTTGATGTGGCTGGCGGGTATCTCTTCAATAGCGACCAGGCTGAAGTTGTGACTGCTCCGCAACGATTTATTTGGGAAGGACGCCGTGACCTCTGGAAGTATATAGATATCGACCTGACCAACAACATGATCTATGTTTACGAAGGCGGGCGTAAGCGTTTCGAGGCGGTAACTTCTGATGGACGTCCCGGTATGGCTACACCAACAGGTGAATTCAAGGTCCTGCGTAAAGAAGAGAATCACTGGTCGGGACAATATGGCCTGTGGATGCCCTACAGTCTCAATTTCTACGGATCTTACTATATCCATCGTTTGCCGGAATGGCCGGGTGGCTACGTGGAAGGCGAAAATCACCTTGGCATCGATGTTTCCCATGGTTGTGTCCGGGTTGGCTACGATGAAGCCCCGGTTCTCTATAATATGGTGGAAGTGGGAACGCCGGTTATCATTCACTACTAAAAAATACAAAAACGTCCTGGTTTAAGGGCGTTTTTCTTTATGTTGACTTTTTCTCTTATAGAATGTAGTTTACAAGGTCGCTTTAAAGGAACTTTCAACCAGGAGGTGCTAATTGAAAGCCAAAAGTTTCTTTTTGCTGTTTTCACTCTGCCTGCTGCCGCTAACGGTCGCGGCGGCCGACCATTCGCTTACCCTCTCCGGTTTCTTCATGGGAACCTACGATTTCTCGGAGTTCACCGATGATGTCGGGGAGACAGTCGAGGACAACTCTTTCCAGGTTGGGAAGGCTCGGCTGAACATTGACTTCAACCTGGCCCAGCAGAAGACACCGTTGCTGGTGCACTACCGCGGTGACATGGAAACAGGCAGTCTCGTTTCCAAGGAGCTTTTCCTGGAGGCAAGGTTGTACAAAACCGGTGATGTCAGAGCTCAGGTGCAAGCCGGCCTGATTTCATCGCCCTGTATCGCGGTTCACCCGCCCCCGGAAACGCTGGAGACCTACAACTATCCTCTGACGGCCGGGTACGTCACGCTGGAAGAGATCGGAGTGCGCTTTGACCTGAACGTCAAGCAGTTCGAGCTCAAGGCGGCAATCCTCAACGGCAATCGGCGCGAGCCTCGTGACGATGATCAGGAAAAGAACCTGCAAATTCGCCTGGGCTGGCATCCGTCTTGGGGCATGATCCGTGGTTTCTATATGCGCGAGACAAATGGTTCGGACTCGCTCTACGGAGTAAGGTCCGAATTCAACCTTCCGTGGCATATGAAGATTCGCGGTTCCGCTCTCTGGCGCTACTACGACGACGAGGTGAATCCCGATAGTCGCCGGGGCTGGAATGTGCTGGTTCTGCAGGACATCGGCTCTGTCCAGCTGCAAGCGCAGTACGAACAACTGGACGAGGATGTCTCAGACCCGGATTATGAACAGACCGAACGTGTCACCGCCGGGGCCTTTGTCCCGGTCTGGGAGACAGCCGGCCTGGGCCTGAACTACTGGGAGAACACATCCGGTCCTGATGAGTGGGGAGTTGGCCTCTTTCTGGTCCTGGCTCTTGATCCCATCGAGATCTGGAATACAGAGTAACAGCATGCGTACAAGAAGCGTTGTCCTTCGGGATAACGCTTCTTTCCTTAGAAATAGGCTTTTTTGTCAAAAACCCTTGACAAATCTATAAATTCTGCTATAATGCAAG
>CAZLGC010000039.1:0-10948 GCA_964559275.1 uncultured Candidatus Saccharibacteria bacterium | reverse complement strand
CCCACCTTCCTATAATACCTCACCGGCCCCATCGTTTTAAGAAGTGACAGACGCAACTGCTCATCATCAACCTCGCCGTTGAGGGAGAACAAATCCTGGATCCGGGACGAGCCCCCGACCAAGTTACTCACCGGCTTAGTAAACATCTGCCCCATCGAGGCTACCATACAGCTCTCGGGCGCCACGTTCAGGAAGAGATCCGTGCCTTCCTTGAGTTTGGTAATTGCTTCGCCCACATACGGCGGCAACTCCCCGTGCGGTTTCAAAGTCGGAATCAGCTTAGCTGTTTCTGCCAGCACGTGCTTCATCGGGTGCGGCATTTCTATCTTGGCGGCTTTGTATAAAGGTTTGATGAGTAGCGCCCGGATGCCGTTAATGCCGATCCTAATTAGCAGCGGCTGGAATCTTTTCTTCCAAATTTCTTTTTTCAGGGCTGCCCGCTTGGCCTGGTCAATGGTACCGGTGAGTGTTTCTTTGGCTAATCTGACTTCTTCACGTATATCAGAGATCGCGTAATTTAAGATCAGCTCAAAGTAAGCCCACAGCGGCGAATAATCAATCTTGAATGAGTTGAAGCCGATAGAATCAACCACCGAGTAGAAAACCTGCTGCACCTGGCAGACCCGCACATAAACTTCACCTTCGATGTAAATTTTAATCTTTTTATGATCGTCCTTAGTATCTTTTACCCAGCGGCGGGAAAAACCCTTCAGTATTGGGCGCAGCCCGTTATTTTTATAGATTCCGTAAGCAAAAAACTTATACATCCAGCCCAGAGCTTTGGATCGTTTATCAATCGCCTGGGCGCGCTTAAGCACTTTGGCACTCGGCTTCACCTCGTATTGGAAGTGATGGTTGACCTTATTTTTTAGGTGCTGGTAATCGTGAAAAAATTTGGTGAACTCAGCGGCATTCTTACAGCTCGCCGCTGCTTTGAGGAACAAAGAGTGCAGCACCGCCTGGATAATAATAGAATGAAAACCCTGAATGAGCGCCCACTCGGCCACACCAAAATTGTAACCTTCCTTCTCGTGCGCCACCAGGAGCTTAAGCGGCAACCGTTTGCTCTCAGGATTTTTATCCGGCTGCCCGAAACCATATTTGCGCGCCAAGAGCAGCTTGTGGATCTCGTAATATTGACCCTGGCGGCAGGGGCCGGAGCCTTTGTTATCAAAGACGAGCACTCGTTTCCTACCACGGACTAATTTGTCATTATTTTTCTTACGTTTGGCAAAATCTTCAGCCGCTAGCACGATATCAGCAAAAACACTGGCCAGCGGCGCGCAGACTGTGTCCCCCGAATATTTGCGACCAAATCGTACTTTATGCTCCAAGTCATAGACCTGGTCACTGCCATAATTATCGATGACGGTAAAGCCGGCGCCGCGCAGGACCGAGGTCAGCATCCGGTTATCATGCATCGTCGGGAAATAAACCACGTCCGTCTTTCTATTTAGGGCGCCAAACTCAAACCCGTCCAGCATCGCCAGCTCAAATTTTTCCTGCTTGAATTCCTGGTGCAGTTTTTTATTCAGCTGGTTGATGTAGGTATTGACCCGGTTTTCCAGGTGAGCCAGTTCCTTGATCATGGCATCTGATTGGATCAAGAGACTGGGCTTAGTTTTGGTCATTTCCATCAGCGTCGGGAGCGTGACGGTATCCGCCCCGCACCGGAATGTGGAGACCATAACCGTGGATAGCTCCGTGCTGGTGAGACCCTTTTCAATTTTTCGGACAACTTCTTTCAGCTGGGAGTCGGGCAGCAACTTGTGCAAGCGCTTGTCTGTAACGGCTTTGACCTTGGACATAATATCGTGCGGGTTGCGCCAGTAAACATAGCCAAACTGCTCATCCAGCTCCGCCGGGAAGGCGTAGGAGGGCAGCGCCACTACTCCCTTATCGCGCAGCAGCTTGCCCACGTGGCTGTCGTAAATGCCGGGATTGAGGACATATTCCCGCCCACAGACAACCGCCACATTGCGATGCTCTTTTACCGCTGTCTCCAAATACTCCGCCATCCGGTCGGCGACTTTAGACTTCAGTTGCTTGTTTTGTTTATCGGCATAAATAGCCGCTTCAAGAAAGTCTCCTTTGGAAACTTTTTTATTATATTTTTTAAACAGAGGCTGCAGTTTCTGCCAAAGCAGGTTCGTGATGTAATCCGGATCAGCCGATTTCAGGCTGATATCAAACATAAAGTACTTGGCCTGCGAATATTTCAGTTGGCTGATATTTTTAGCAATCGCCATACCTCCCTGGTTGGTGGTACAAGTTTTGCCGACACTCTTACCTTTGGTCGGCAAAAAATCCATTTGCGGCACCAAAATCAGGCCGTGCGGAGAGCGAGCCAGGCGCAGAAATTGACCGGTCGCCCCGATCAGCGGCGCGCACACGTCAATATCGAAAGACGGCTGAGCTTCCAAAATATCATTTTCCTGGACGCTGTCCACGTGTACCGGCAGACCCAGCTTCGTTAGTATTTGAGAAAGCCAGTAGGCGTTATCAGAGACCGCGAAACTGCGCGGGATGATGACCCGGTCTTTGGCCTTGGTGTGCGGCATCGCCGAGTTGATCATTTTCCAGATGTCATGGTAGGCATCCGGGGCTTTGTCCTTCTTTTTGGAGGGACCGGTCAGCTCATTAACCGCAGTACACCCGCCCAGAATAACTGTCAGAGCCTTGTCGGGATCAGTTGATTTAAGAATCGTCCGGGCGCAGCAGGCATCTTTGTCGCCGCAGGCGGCACCGTGACAATACGTAATTTTCTTCTTAAACTTTAGGTCCAAAAGAGCACCAAGCGAACAATCCGACTGGATGATAGTTTTATCTTTGATAGATTTGATCAAACCGAGACAAGCGCGGTGTCCGGGCAGCGGCGGCACCAGACAATACATCTTCGATTCATCCTGGATACGGTGGGTTACTGCCAGCGGTAACGGATCGCTTAGCATCGTCTGGCCATGGAGCAATACCAGCGCGTTTTCCGGAAACTCGATTTGGTCCCACAATGTCCGGGCCATGTTTTCGACGATGGCGTAATTGCAGGAAGCCAAAATGTCATCTTTGCTATATCCCAGGGCCTGCATTTTTTTGGCGTTCTCCATCAGGAAAACGGCACAGGTAGCGTTGATTTCATACGCTTGCGGTGCTTCGTAAGCGCGCCGGCAGGCCTCGTCAATACCCTTGATACCAAACAAGGCTTTGAGCGTGTCCATTAGGCTGCCCGTTCCGGCCGAGCACTTGATATTCATCACGTTGTCAAACAGCTCTTCCCGCGCCAGTGAGATGACCGAGACCTTGGTGTCTTCCCCGCCAATATCAACTAATACACAAAAATCTTTGTTAATCTCCGGATGTTCTGCCTGCAAATCACGGATATGATCTTTGGCAAATTGAATAGACCCGTGGGCATGGGCGTAATTTTCTACCAGCACAAAGATGCGCTCGCCCAGTTGCGGATAGACTTGTTGCAGCACTTTTTGGACTTGGTAGCGCCCGCTCCCGGTTATGCCAATATGTTGAATATTTAAACTTTCGAGGCCCTGCTTCTTCAGATCGCCCCAAATATATTTGATTGTTTCAATCGTATCGCCGTGATTGTCATAAGAGCTCTTAAATAGCAGCTCATCCGTCTGGGCGTCAGCCACGATCATCTTAGCCATCGTGGAGCCGACATCGAGCCCGATATTGACCGGGCGGGTACTGAGCGACTCACCTGCGTTCATATCCGGATTCGGCAGTCGCTTAAATTGATCGGAAGCTTCGTATTTCTTCTTCAGCTCAGTAAAAGACGGATAGCGAATCATTTTTTCTTCCCGCCGCAATTTTTTGGGCTCGCTCGCTCTAAACTTATCGGGACCAATTTTGTTTACTAAAAATTTAACCCCATCAATAAGTGTTGACTGATCCTCGTCGTAAATCACCTTCTTGGCACCTATGGAATGTAAATAATCCTCGGCGCAATCACGAATATATTGCCAAGCAAACACGCGGCCGCTCAAATAGACTACGTCTGTTTGCGGCAGCATTTTTTTGCAAGCCTTGAGTACCTCGGATTTCATCGTGACGGCCAAGGCCACATCCAGCGGGATCCCCTGATTTTTGTCCGAGATAGTAGCGGAAGAGCTAAATACCCCGCAGCGATCCGCCCGGACGGTGACTTCTTCTCGCTTCTTCTTCCCAGCCTCACCTAAGTAGCTCGCCAAAATCTTATCAACTTCACTGTCTTTGATATCTAATTTTTCCAAAATGCGGCTGAGATTGATGCCGGTACCTGCCCCGCAACGCGGATTGGTCACCAGTAAATCATTTTTCAGATTCCCCTTACGGTCAATGGCAATTACCAAGTAGCCGGAAGCGGACAAATCGATAACGCCCAGCGACTGCGCGCGCGGTGATTTTTCGATCAGCGCTTTGGCCGCTGACCACAGGGCCGCTCCCGGAATTACGATCTCACCATGCCCTAATGTATCTTTGACTACATCCGCTAATTTACCGGTGATATAAAGTCTGGTGTCTTTGTTTTTGAGCTCGTCCAGTAGATCATTTTTCTGGAAAAGCTTATTTACTTCGTCATTTGTTGGTATTAAAAAATCTTTCACGTCAGATCCATTAATTATCTGAACGTGAATATTGGCAATTCCAGCGTCAATTATAGTCATTTTTTGCTTCGGCATTGGGCGGTAATCAAAAAATTAGCCTGGGGGTAATCTTACCCCAAAAAAACCTGAACGTCAACGGGTAAATCGCTGACTGGGTGAACATAAGTTATATAAAGAAGCCCCTCGCGTTGACACACGAAGGGCTACCTAGTTTTCATTCTACCAACCGTAATCACGATCACCGCCACCACCACTGGTCGGATTCCCGCCGTCAGGGGGATCACCGGAATCACCCGGCAGAAGCAGGAAGATCTTGATAACCACCAGGGCGAACGCCAGAATGATAATTCCGATCCCGATGCATTTCACAACTAACCACATCAGCTGCCTCCTTTCAGAGAATATCTCTTTCGTCTCTATCCCAAGGCTGGCATTTTTTACGAGGATTGTCAACCTGCTTTCAGTCATTGACTGGCAGCTCATATTTTGCTAGCGTTGAGACAGAAAGGAGGGCATCATGGAAGAAAAAGAAGAATATGAGTATCCTTGTTACAAAGCAGGAGAAAGAACCATCTACGGTGAGTACCCGTATTACCAGGCGAGCGATGGATCGATCAAGGAATTCATCATTTTCTGCCTAGTACTATTCTTCGGTATGATCGTCGTCTGTGGCGCTGCCGGCGGAATTATCCTGGGAATTGTCTGGATAATAGGAAAAATCCTCGGCATCGAGATTTTTTCCTGCACCGGCCCTATCTGAGGAAGATGAAAATGAAATTCAGTTACGTAGAGCTGGTCGTCATCGTCCGCCCTATCCTGAGAGCAAATTCGACCAGGACACTCATGAAACTCATGCTCCACTACCTGATCAGGGAAACCGAGGCTGCAAGCGACCCCTATTCTGCAGTTCGCAAGCAGCTCATTCGCACCGAGCTAGCACAACGAGAATACGATGAAGACATCCGCAGCTGGCTGGTGGGATTAAAAGGAGTGCGCCACTTTGAGAAATTCCTCCACCCGGAAAAGCGAATCTTCGCCAAAGGCGAGAGTGACCGCGAACTGCTTCAATCGATCCTGGCAAAGGCAGAAACCAAGCTGGAACGGGAGGTCATCCAGTTCCTGCTGGACATACTCGATTGACCAGGTCAGGAGCAACCTAAATAGACACGCTTAGCGTGTCTATTTCATTTGCATAAGAAAAGACCCAGGACAGACAGAGCGCTATTCCCCCGACGCGATGTCGGAGGCGCTCGCAGTATGGCGAATGGGCGGTAAGGAATCGATATTCACTTACGTACCATACTGGCCTGTCCTGGGTTTATATTGTCAGAGCCGGCGAAGGAAATTGAGCACCCGATCCAGCCCACCGTCGTTGATCGTGACCGAATCAGTGTACTCCAGTCGGCCGCCGACTTGCCTGATCTTACCCAAGAAGTCGGGATTGGGGACCTGGTGGCGCGGGGGACGCTGATCTGCCCAGCGCTCGATCAGGATCCTGAAAAAGGAAAGACGAGTTTCGAGCAGCAGCAAGGGCGTGACTTCCCTGCCACCCTCGGGACACGGCGGTACCGACAGGTCGAACACGAATATCACCAGGGCCGTATCCTGCTCATAGTTGAACCTGATAAGAGCATTGATGATATCCTGGAACTGACCGCTGCCAGTGACACCAAAGATCCCGATTTCCTCCAACCCCCACGGCTTGTTGGGCTGGAATTCGAGCTCGTGCTCCGGGAACTTGGCGGCCACTTCTTTCACCAGATAATCCTTCGTCACTGGGTCCTCCTTTCAGTGGTTGACTAAAACATGGCAATATACTATATAAAACAGGTTTTGTCAATGAAAAAGCCCCCGCACCAGGTGCGAAGGCTCTTAGGTCTGGCTGGTCATCGCTTGTAATTGGGCCAGGACCAGGTCCGAAACGACACGCCCAGGCTGAAGCTGATGAAATAGCCGTCATCGAAGCTGATCTCGTAATCTTCTCCTTCGTAACGGAACTGGGCGATCTGCTCATCAACAAACTGAACTCTCGCTCCCAGGCGATAACGCAGACGGCCATCATAGCCTCCCAAGAAACCGATCACCTCGAAGTAGGGATCAATCCGGCTTTCCAGTTCCAGATTACCCTCCATATCCCGCCAGGATGTCATCGTGTTGTAACGATACCACCCCTGGCTAAACTGGAGAATCCGGCCATCATCAGGAAGACGGTATTGACAGCCGAGCTCCAGTACAATCCGGGCATCTGTCGTCCGATCGAGGTAGAGATAGAGCGGCTGGCGCCAGGCCAGAGCCAGGAACTGCGTTTCCGGAAACTCTACCACCGCTCCGCCAAAGACATAGGACTCTGAGCCGGGACCCTCATCGTAGAGCTTCTTCTTGTAGAAGAGGATCGTTTCTTCGTCGTTCCAGTAGTCGTACCCGATCCGCAGACAACTCAGAAACGAAAACGGAAAAGGGCTCAGCATCAAGCGGTAGCTGGCACCGTGGAAAGATTCCTCTTCACTCTCCGAACTGTACGACATCCGGTCGATACTGACGGTGTAGTCGTAATCGATATGGTCGTACTGCCAGGTGGGAATCTCGGACAGACTCCGGGGAATGGTCATGCTCTCGCGCAGGCTTACCGGTAGCGGCCAGCCGACGTCGAAGTCAATCGTACTGCCCCGCGCCACCTTTTCCCAGTAAGGCAGGTCATCCGGATCGTATTCCGGCAACCCCAGCTTTCGATAGGTCGCGTTCAGGCCGTAAGGATCCGGGTCATCCTCGGCATACAGACTCGGTGCCAGCAGAAATCCCAGCACCAGCAGGCAACATACTGTTTTTTTCATCCTTCACCTCCCAAAGGATTGGTGTTGTTGACAAAGACCTTCCCTGCAGAATTCCATATTTATATATTTTTGTCAATGGAAAAGCCCCCACACTCAGCAATGAGTGGGGGGCTAGCTGTTACCAGAACTTCCCCTGGAAACAAAACGTGAACCCGACGGCACTGATGTCGGCCGGCTCCTCAAGGAACTCGGCTTCGTACTCTTCCATATAGACCCCCAGAACGTAGGCCCTGTCTTTTTGAGTGATCAGACCGATCCGGGCCTGGTACCACTGTCCCCAGCCGGCCCAGGTTTCGCGCTGTACCTTTTCCCAGTCCCCAAAGCGGTCGTGACCAGACTCAGCCTTGAAATGACCATAGGGCAAGCCGGCATCAAGCTCCAGTAGCCAGCGGGACCCCCGGTACTGCAGACCCAGAAACGGGATCGGGGTGAAGTAGCCGCACTGCAGCTTTGTGTACACAAACGAGCCGGAGCCGGGCGGGCGCGTATCCGAACTTTGCTGTTCGGTGTCATAGATACCGGTACGGTATCCCCCGCCGGACGTGTAGAGATTGAAGCGAGCATCCAAACCGGCTTTCAATCCCAGTTTGCGGTAATATTGGGTGTAGTGCAAACCAAAGCGAAAACCCAGGTCAAGCGCCGAGGAAACATCGGTGGTGGTTTCTCCGTTGAGAAAACCGGAATCGTCAGGATGCACATCTGTCGTCTGGATGGCTTCACCCAGCTCGACATCGTAGCTGATCCCGTCGATAACCCCTTCCACCGCCAGCTTCCCGGTAGTGTGCTCGCCGAGCGGGATCTGCTTCTGGTAAATACTGCAACCGGGCAGCGCCAGCAGGCAAACGAAGATCCATGCCTTTTTCATTCTTATCCTCCTTGGTCGGAATCTGTGGTTGACATAGAATATTCTCTACAGACTGCCAGTGTTTTCAAATTGTGTCAACCTATATAAAAAAGGAAACCCCCGCACTTGTGCGCGAGGGCTTACGTCAACGTGATTTGTTGTAGAGATGAGCAACGAGCCCGATGGCTGCCACCAGCAAATCGAACAAAATGGCTCCCTCCGGTTTCCAGGCATACCAGCTGACCAGGAATCCGATCCAGCCCAGGATATGCGCAAAGCAGACAGCGCCAAATTCATGTGGACGCAGCTTGGAGCCGGACATCGGCGTATTCTGCTCCTGCAGCCAGGTGTTCATCAGTTGCTGCGATCCTGTTTCCGCAGCCAGCAACATCAGTTGTCCCTCCAGCTGCTTCATTGTACTGAGCCGAACAGCCTGGATGAAAGCGAAGAACAGGCCGGCCCCGGCAGACAGAATGACCGGTGTTGGTGACAGCGCCCCGGCATTCTTCAGGTAGTACATCGTGGAAAAAAGGACAGAGAACACGATGATCGCATTGACCAGAAAATACCTCTTCTTCTGGCCCGGCAGTGCCCGGTGGTGGCGGACGTAACGACGCTGCAGGGCTTCTACCCTATCGGTGAATTCTCCCATCAAAAACCTCCTTGACGATGGATTTGCCTTAAAGCTAGCGTAATATGAGTTGTTTGTCAATACAACAGCAAGATTGACATGAATTTCTCTTAATGCTAAGTTAGACAGTCACTCAGAAAGTCTCTGTGACCAAATCAAGGAGGAAGAGAAAGTGAAAAAAATCAGTTGGATTCTGATCACCGTCTGTGTAGTGACGCTGCTGTCTGCCTGCGGTTCCCGTGAGGAATACAATCTCCAGAAGGGAACGGAATGCCTCGATGCCGGCAAACAGCTTGCCGCCCGGGGGAATTACGAACAGGCTATCAAGCAGTTCCGGAAAGCCACTACATATCTCAAAGAGGATCCCGACATGCTCTGCCTGGCTTACATGAGCATCGGGATGTCTCAGATGATGCTCCTGCAGAAACCGGAAGCCTTCGAGAGTTTCAGTAAAGTCGTCGAGATCAGTTTGCGCTGTCCTGTCGACAAGGAAATGGTGGCTATTGCCCGGGTCGGGCGAGCCACTTATTTCCGAGACATCGGCAAGATGGATGAAGCCGAGTCGGAAATGAGGCAAGTCGCCGCCCTGGGACTGAAATCGGAAGAGGCTAAAAGGATCGCCGAGATTTACGGCGAGGAACCGAGTGTCGGCGGCAATTCGCCCGATGAACACATTTTGATCTTGCGCCAGGCCGCCCGGGAAACGCACGCCAAGGCTGAGAACAAATTGCTCACCCAGCACATCGTCGATTTCTTCAATTCCGTCAACACTATCGAGGAAGCGGTGATTCTGGCCCTGGAAAAAGAAAACCCGATGTATGTCCTGATGCTCTTGACCGTCGTTCGCGACATTCCCAGTCTCGATCCGGTGGTGGTTGATCAAGCCATCATCACCCTGAAGAAATACTGCCGTGACATGGAGAAAGCTCAAGGCGGAGCCGGAGAAGCAATGGCAAACTTTGCCACCCTAGCTTGTGTCAAGGTCGGTAGGCCAGCTCTACCCAAGCTGCGCAAGCTGATGCTTCACCCCGCCGCCAAAAACTGCTCCCTTTTCATCCAGGAGGAGATCCAGAAGACTACAAAGAAGTAGTAACAGTAACCAACTAAGAACTCAGGTGCCAGTGCCTGGGTTCTTTCATTTCCTGAACAATAAAAAACCCGCTGCCGGCACTACGTGCCAGCAGCGGACTTACTAGATGAGAAACATTTTCAGCTTCGTGAAGAACGACTCAAGGGCTTCCCGACTATGTGTTTCCAGCGACTGCGTATGCTCAAAACTTAGCATCGACCCGGATTCAATCTGGGTAAGCTCTGTATTACCCACTTCCTGAACAACCCAGGCGGAGCACAGCGACCGGAACTTACGGACGCGGTCGATCAAATCCTCCAGGGGCTTCAGAAAAGCTCGTCTGTTCAGTCCTTCGGGCGCGACAGGAACAGGTGGTTCTACGCCCAGACTCAACGGACACAAGACAGAAAAGCTCACTCTCGGTAAGTACAGATCAACACAGACATTGATCTCAAACCAATTGCCGGTGAGATGCCAGTTGACTGTAGCCGGATCACCTTCTTGAAAACCTTCTTCCAGACTTAGCGAAGGATAAGCCAGTACGGCTAAAGCCTTCACTTCTTCCTCAATCATCCTCCCCTCCTTTCTCAAAACATCTTACTAAAATAGCAGAAAACCCCACTTTGTCAATACAAAAACTCCCGCAACTAGACAGGAGTTTTTGTTTATTCTTAGTAACCGTAACTGTCCACCAATGCCCCGGTATTACTACGCAGATAGCAGGTGTCACCGTCATTATTCCAGATGGCGGAATTGCTACCGAAATTATATGTTTCAATTCCGGTAAATACCCGGATCTGCTGACCCTGTTCCAAAACGTAGTTGGGGAATGTGAATGTGTGTCCTTCCCGGTCAGAAATGGTCCAGCCCCCCAGGTTTTGGTCCATTTCCCCGTAGTTGACAAGCATCACAAACTCGTCAACCTCGTTGGCGTAAGTACCGTCAAACCGAACACCGCCAATCTGGATATTG
>CAZLGC010000038.1:0-11190 GCA_964559275.1 uncultured Candidatus Saccharibacteria bacterium | reverse complement strand
AACAACTGAAAATTCGGGGAAATCTGCAGATGTTTTCCGACGAAAAATATGGGAAATTTTAAATAATTAATGAAAAAAATGACAAAAATCGCAATCATTGTAATTTGCATCGTGGTTCTCTTGGTTGGTATAGCTATCGGATGGTTACTAGTTGGAAATTCTGCAACAACCTCTCTTGTTGGCAGTCTCTCATCTAACGACAAACAGATGACGGACAAAGAATTATTTCTAGAGGGGCTTAAAAGGTATCCAACCAGTGCTGACCTTGAGAGCGCAGAGCCTATTACAAGAACGCTCGTGGAAAATGGAGAAATACAGGGAAACAAATACTATGTAGTGGAGGGAGAAGATATATGTATTGACGATCAATGTAATACCAAGGCTCAAGCAGGAAACTATATTCATTATGTTAGCTATGATCTTGAGCCGGAAGACATAGGCGTCATTCCGATATTCAATAGATGGACCAACCAGTGCGGTTGTTACTTTGCTTATGGCGAGAATCCCAACCCGGATGATCCCGGAAACCCAATTTTTTGGATATCCTGTGAATCTACAACTTGCCAGAGCGATTGCGGACCAAACAACACTTATTGGTGCAGGTGCCCAAACTGCGAATAGATTCCAAAATATTTCTGCTAAAAAGTCGCTCACAGTAGAGGCTTTTTAGATAACACTCCACGAGTAGAATTAGGAATTGGGTTGGAAAAAAGCATTTTTGCTTTTTCTCACCAGAGCTCTTTTTTGATTAGATTTTGTCTATTCAAAGTTATCCTCAGATCGTTGCTATTTGCCTAGGAATCTCTTGAATAAGGTATTTAAAACTAGTTTGGAATAGCGCTTGTTTATTTTTGTCAGGCGAGTATAATAGGCCACAAAGGAAAAAACCTCTAAATTTGACAATTATGTCCAAAATCTTCCAGTTAGCAGCGTTCGTCGTCTGTATTATTGCCATTGTATTCGGAGTATTGCTCATAACGACATATGCCCCGATGAATACTCCCGTAACAAAATCAGTGTCTGCTGACGAAGTTTGTGCCTACCCAAAAGTGCTGATCTGTCACCGCACCAGTTCGCATTCTAATCCATACAATCAGCAATGTGTAGCTAATGTTAGCAACCATTTCAATCATACCGGACCTGTTTACTATCCGGGAATTGATGAAGACTGGGGCGACATCATACCTCCGATTCCGGAGCTTGAGTATCCCGGCATGAACTGGAGTGCAGACGGGCAAATGATTTATGGTAACGGTTGTGAGTTAGTTGGTCCGCAGCCGACACCAACCCCGACTCCGACTCCGACTCCGACTCCGACTCCAACACCGACACCGACTCCGACTCCGACTCCGACTCCCACCCCGACCCCAACGCCAACAGCCACTCCGGCATTAGCACCAACAGCTACTGATGAGGATCCTGATACTGAAGACCCGGAAAGTACCGGGACAGTGGCAGCGGCCGCGGTTGCTGATCCAGAAGATCCAGAAGATCCTGACGATCCTAATGATCCGGGAGTTGTCCGGGGAGTGACTGATGAAGTTGAGTTGTCAGCTGGCGGTGGTACCGGCGAATTAGCTCAGATTGAATCAGATCCGGAGGGACGCGTTCTTGGAGCTACCACTCTGGCAGACACCGGATCACATGACCAGATTGTGGCTATGCTTTTTCTAATTCTAGGAAGTGGTTTAGTCGGCATATCTCTGTTTCGCTACGTCCGCGCTTAAATGTTGTTCTTAGTATAAAAAAGGGCTGCCGGGTTTGCCGGTGGTCCTTTATTCTGGGTAATGATGCGTAAATATATTCTTACAATTGTTGTTTTTGTGGTTGGCCTGGCTTTAATAGGCTACGGAATTTGGGCTTGGGTGCTGGCCGAGAAGCGATTGTCGTTTAGTTCAAATCCGTATAGTCAAACTGAAGTAGTAGCGAAGCATACAGGGCCAGAACAATCTCCCGCGGCAGATATAATAACTCAGGTCAGAATTGATGCCATTGATGTTGAGCAACCAGTTCTAGATACCGTGATCTTCGACGGTGTGTGGGAAGTTAGCCCGGATGGCATCAGCCATCTGGCCTCCTCGGCGAATCCCGGGGAGGGCGGCAATATTGTTTTATATGGCCATACCAAGAAGGCCCATTTTAAATATCTACCCGAGCTGGAGCCCGGTGATATCATAACTCTAACAACTTGGTCGGGGCAGGAATACAGTTACAGTGTAGAGAAGACATCCGTAGTTTCCCCTGATGAAGTTTCGGCGGTATCGCCTACGGATACAGAGAAACTGACCGTTTACACTTGCTATGGTCTGTTAGAGGAAGATCGGTTTATTGTCGAAGCATTCCCTGTTTCAATTTAACATCTAGATCTTATCATTAGCAATCTAACCTAAATTCATATGGACGGAACTGTTCGTGACGACATTGAACCCGGGATGCGGGTATCGGTTGTCCAGAAACAAGATCAGCCCACCGGTGAACTCACTGAAGGCGTAGTGGCTGATATTTTGACCAATTCACCTACCCACCCACGCGGGATAAAGGTGCGGCTGGAAACAGGGGAAGTAGGTCGAGTTCAGGCGATTCATTAATCCAAAACACAAAAACAGCCCCCGTACGGGGGCTGTTTATTTGTTAGATCTACTCGTGACGCAAAGCTTCAATGGGATCTTTGCGGGCGGCATTTAGGGCCGGCCAGATTCCGAAAACTACGCCGATGCCAATCGAAATGGCGATTGCCAGCAGGATAATATCCCAAGAAATAACAGGTTGAATTGGGGTTTCATTGGCAATGATAATGGCTCCGATAAAGGAAACACCCAGGCCGATAGCACCGCCAATTAGAGTAATGACCACAGATTCAACCAGGAATTGCCAAAGGATATCAGTCCGGCTGGCACCGACAGCCTTGCGGATACCAATCTCTTTGGTTCGCTCGGTAACGGTGACGAGCATGATATTCATGATACCGATGCCGCCGACAATCAGTGAGATCGCGGCAATTGCCGAAACCATAGCCGTAGCCATACTTAAAAAATCATTGAAAACTTCGAGTAGGTCCTGTTGCGTGAAAACCGTGAAGTCTTCCTGGCCTTCGTGGTTAGCCTTGATGGCTTCGGTCAACCGGTTCTGCAAATCCGGTACATCAGTTCCATCATCAGCTTTGAGAATTATCCGAAAGACAGAATCCTCGTTATCATTTAATTGCTTAGCTTTATCATAGGGAATAGCAGCTAGATAATTGAATTCAGAGGCAAATAGGCTGGTAGTTGTCGGTTCAGCCAGGACCGCAATTATTTCTAACTCCTGGTCGCCAATTGTTACCGTTTCGCCGACGGCCTCATCTTCGCCGAAAAGCTCTTCCTTGAGGCCGTGGCCAATGATAACAGCATTTTGATCATTAGCGGTAAACATTTCCCCAGTTTCAATATCGACTACCTGAGAGGTATCCAGAAAATCGGTATACACTCCCATTACCATTGGAGATGCTTGATGGTCCGTGTCTCGGACGACTGGCTTGCCGGCAACAAGCGTCATGGGGGAGACAGAGGCGACCCCGGCGGTGTCCTGAATAGTATATACATCGTCAATTGACAGAATGTCATTTGAAATGAAGTTAGACGGGTTCATCGATTGTTGCTGATTCGGGTTCTCAGTATCGATCTGACCACTTACTACCACCAGAACATTGGTCCCTAGGCCTTCAATCATGCTAGAAACGTCTGTTTTCAGACCCTGCCCCAGTGACACCAGAACTGTCACCGATGCTACGCCGATGACAATACCCAAGACAGTCAGCAGGCTTCTGACTTTATTGTTCCAAATGGATTTTAGAGCCGATTTGAGGAGATTATACATTACTTAATCCTTCCGTCGAAAAGTTCAATTGATTTCTGGCACTCTTTCCTGATGTTTTCATCATGAGTGACAACAAGTACGGTTTTGTCTTCATGCTCTCTGAGCTCTTTGAGAATTTTGATAATCGCGTGCCCGCTCTTGCTGTCAAGGTTGCCGGTCGGCTCGTCCGCCAGTAAAATAGTGGGTTCGTTCATGAGAGCCCTGGCAATTGCCACTCGCTGCTTTTCACCACCGGAAAGTTCGGTCGGTTTATGTTTCAGGCGATGACCAAGACCGACATTTTCCAAAATCTCTTCTGCTCTTTCTTTGCGTCTGTTTTTGGCAACAGTTTTAGAGTAAAGGCTGGGTAGCATTACGTTTTCCACTGCTGTCAGACGGGGGAGTAGGTTAAACGACTGGAAAATGAATCCCATCGTATTAGCACGCAGCTTGGCCAATTTCCGGTCCGACATTGACAAAGTGATTTCTTGTCCTTCCAGAAAGTATTTACCTTTCGTTGGCCGATCCAATAGTCCGATGATGTTCATCAGCGTCGATTTGCCGGACCCGGATGGTCCGACAATGGCTAGCATTTCTCCTTTGGTAACTTCCAGGTTTATATCCAAAAGCGCCGGGACCTTGAGCTCTCCGGTTTCATATACTTTCTCGGCGTCTTGTAATGATATTACTCCTTTTGACATCAATTCAATTTTACCGGAATTATATCTTTCAGGCAAATTTGAATTGGTCTTCTTAAATACTGTTTGATATATGTTCGCTTTATATTTTTCAAATTATGTTGATTGTTTCCAAAAAATGATATACTGAAGTTTCAAGGATAATTTTCATATTTAATGAAAACACGCGAAATACAAGAAAGACGGGAGGTCAATGAGTCTTCTGGTATCCCCGAAAGGCTTGACTTGGATATGATGTTAGCGGAGATGGATCAGAAGCGCGAGGCGATGCGCTCTGAATTAGAGGAAAATCGTACCGAGTTGCGCGAAAAAGTCAGCCGAGAAATTGAAGAAACAAGAGAAACACTGCGGGAAATGGCCGTGCGCCAAAAAGAACTTCTACGTGAGAAATATCTGGAAATTGCTAGCAGCGTTCGTGATTTGTTGCCACGAGATTTGACGGGTATATCTGTACCGCAATTAACGAAAGAGGCGAAAGAAAAATCTCCGGAGGTAGCAGAAATTTTAGCCAGACTTGATAGCAAGGATCTACAACCCGGTTTGGACCTGTTACGTACAGGACAGCGCCGGACGCGGGAATTAACGAGTCGGGCTAGAGAGCGAACTCCCGCGGCGCAGAAGAAGACTGCGGCGGTGGCGGAGTTTGGCGCCGATCGCTATATAGAACTACGTGATGGGCATGAGAGGATTGGGGAAACTCGCGAACAAATGAGTGATGAGCAGTTAGTTGCGAGATTGCAATCTGGTGACTCCCGGGCACAGGAAGTAGTACCGGTCGTTGAAAAACTTCAGGAACGGGGTGTTTATGTAACCGGTGTGCTCCAAGTGGTGGGAAAACGCGAGCGCGGAGAAGATGGTGTGGATCGGGATGAGAAAGTGTTGTCTAAGCGGTACGGGGAGGCGGCTGATTCATATTTGGAGGCTGCCGAGACGGTTGCCGCTGTGGTCGAAGACCCGAGTCTGCTCGAAGCCGAGGTGGGAACTGATGAAGTTCTGGAAAAATTAGGAGTTGCTGATTCAGACCGCCCGCAAATCGAGCGGGCAGAAAAAGTTTTTGCCGAAATCGACGCTGAAACTGAAAGAGAAGTTGTTGATGGTTCACCGGAATGGGGTAGCAGTCTTATACAAAGTGAATTGTCCCTGGAGTTGAGCGAGCCGTTTGAGGTAGCCGAGGGTGAGTTTGGGGTTTATTACAAATTAGGGGAGGCAGACCTCGCTGCTGCTATCGAGCGAGGAGAAGCAAAAGAAGTAACCCCCGGAATTTACAAAGTTATAAATACCGAGAGCGATGAAGCTAGCGGTCTTATCTATGTAATGGGAGAAGAACAATCGCTGTCGGAATCAGCACTACAGCTAGAAATAATGGCGGTGGCAGTAGCTTTGTCGGAGACTGGCTTTGAAACAGCTCATCGCGATCTGGTCATAGACGATGTGCGCCAACAGGTTCGGGAAGAATTTGGAGAAAAATATGATGCAGTGGTAGAGAAATTTTTCAACCTGATGCTGGGAGAGGAGTTGTCTCCCTCTAGCGATAGCAAAGACATCGAAAACGCCCTGCAAGGGGCTGTTGCTACCGGTATCGACACCCGAGTCGAGCGGATCAAATTAGATATTCAAAATCTTTTGTCCAGTCCGATGCCGCTTTCGGCAAATCGGAGTGAGCTGACTGCTACCTTCATGGATTCTCGTCAGATTCTGCGAGGTATGGATAATGAGATGACAGCTATGGCTCGGCATCTTGAAGCTGCCGGGTATAGCGATGAAGATATTAGATTTTTGACAGATCATTCCCGGGACGAAGTCAAAAAGCAAATGGAGCTGCTTGACCGGCTGGATATTTCTATGAATGATGCCCTGGAAGATTTTCCGGATGATGAATTTAGGGATGATCTATTCAAGCGCTTTCGCGAGGTCCCGCCGGAAAAATGGGAGACGGAGATCGAAGCAGCATTGCGCGCCGCCCGCGCTCGCTAATCTTCGAATAAGGCAAGACCCCTTCAGTCGCTGAAGGGGTCTTAGTTTGTCTATGTGTTGCCAAAGGGGTGCGGTCCGCCCACGCAGTAAGTACACAACTGCTCTGGGTGTAGGCCGCAGCGGCGGTAGACAGCCAGCATTCGCTCTAGCGATAGGTGATGGACATCCATACCCATTTTCGAGCTGATCTCGGCGCGGGTTCTCTCCCGGGCGATGAACTTATCACGCGGGGGCATATCGACGCCGAAGAGGCAGCCACGGGGGATGCCATCGTCTCCGACAATTCCGATTGGGGGAGTGTAGCTGAGAAAGTTGATCTCGGCTACCTTCGCTTGTCCCAGCAGGAGATCGCGAGCGTGCACGGAGTTGTTTCCGCGCACGATGCTGTCATCAATCAGAGTAACCTTTTTCCCGGCGAGGAAATCAGGAGCCGCGATGACTTCTCCGCCCGGGCCGCGCAGATAGGGCAGCAGAAAGAGGTTGCTGGCAATCGAGTCGTGGCGTTGCTTGGCAGTTGAACCCTGGAATGAGCGCTCGCCGCGGGTTTTGTACAGTACTGAGGAAAAGGGCAAGCCCTTGTTCTTGGCGTAAACCCGGGCGGCCACTTGGGGACAGCGGGGGACGCAGGTAACGAGATCGACGGGAATGTAAGGTAGGGCGGCGCCCAGTTGTTCGCGCAGGAGGCGGACATTGATACCATTCAACATAGAATCAACGTCTGCGAGGTAGTTCCATTCGAAGAAGCAGAAGCGGGTTTCCGGGGTGACGACCGGTTCTTTGCGGTAGCTGCCGTTGCTCCGCAGGTAGTAGATAGTGCCGGGCTCCATGTCTTCTGTGAATTCGCCGCCGTTCTTGCGAAAGGCGATATCCTCGGAGGCAAAGCCGTAGCTACCGTCTTTCCAGCCGAGCACTCCGGGTTTGATGCCGGTGCGGTCACGCATGGCGATGATCTCGGGGAAGCGTCTGAGGGTGTAAGCAAGAGTGTAGGCGCCGGGGATCTCGTGCAAAGCCGTCCGAGGACCATTGGCCAGCAGATAATAGAGCAGTGCTTCAGTGTCAGTTCCGGTTTTGAGTTTGGTTCCGGTGGGGAGTTCGGAGAAGGGTATATCGACCTGGCCATTGTGAATAATGACGGCCTCGCAGTCTCTGATAATGATATGGTCCTGTTCGTGCGTCACCTTGCCGCCGATAGCGATAGGGTGAGCATCGCACAGAATCTCTCTAGTTTCCTTTCTTCCCCTGGTGGCATAACGAACGTGGGCAAAGTAAGTGTGGAACAAAGGTGCGGGCAGGATCTTGTGCAGATCGGTGATGTCAAAGCGGGTGACCGGCCCCAGCCACTTAATCACCACAATCTGGTCAGAGCCGATAGCTGCAATTCCGGCGGCTTCCCGGCCGCGGTGCTGAAGACTGCGGATGAACGAATAGGCATCGTGCAGGGTTTTGGCAACACATAGGCCGCAATTGTGCCTGAGTGCTTGTATAGACATGTCAATCCTCCTTGGTTTTTTCCTCCTAATCGAATTAGTATACTATTTGGCAAACCAAATCGCAAGAATTATTGTCAGTTAATA
The DNA here is from genome assembly GCA_964559275.1 of uncultured Candidatus Saccharibacteria bacterium. GTDB lineage: Bacteria > Patescibacteriota > CALEFQ01 > CALEFQ01 > CALEFQ01 > CAZLGC01. Next base: position 3,110 of record CAZLGC010000038.1, on the reverse strand, counting down.
GCATTTGTGATAGGTTGCAAGGATGCTCACAAAGGAGGAGAGAGTGAGGTCGAAGTACAGATGGTCATTGCCACAGCTCAAAATCGTGCTTCTGGTAACTGTTGTTGCCATGGTTGTACAACTACCTTTCATCGCCAACGAGATCAGAAATTCACCGATGATGGTTGCCTTGCGAGGCAAGGCTCCCCCGGAAACAGCAGAAAAACCTGGATTGCTGCTGCTACTGCTGATGTTTACTTATGCTGGTTGCAACGCCTGTTACGTCATGCTGCTGGGATCAATCAGCGCCAGAATATGTATTCAGAAGGGGGATTGGAATGCCCATGACTTCTCGTGGCTGGTGGTAACGGCTCCGATACTAGTTGTCGGTATCGGCCTACCACTTGTCTGTGTATTGTGCTAGAAACTACCCCCAATCTTCGGATTGGGGGTTTTCTCTTGACAGATATTTTCCCAGTGGTATAATGGGTATATACCCATAAAGAAAGGCTTATTTATGCCTAGACCATGGCGCAAAAGACGGGTGGCTTGCCGCCCTGAAATAACTGATTTTCGGCCCCGACAAGGCCGCCAGCAGCGATTTCCCGCGGTCAATTTAGGAGTGGATGAACTGGAAGCCATGCGTCTTAAGGATTACGCTGGTTTGGATCAAGAACAGGCAGCCAAGAAAATGGATGTTTCAACATCCACTTTTCAGCGGATCTTGTATGCCGCTCGTAAAAAAGTGGTCGACGCCCTGCTTTACGGCAAGGCGATTCAAATAAATGATAGAAAGGGGGTGATATCTATGCCAGGTGGAGACGGAACTGGACCTCTCGGTCAAGGCCCCGGAATGGGCGCCGGACGAGGCAGGGGTCGCGGTCGCGGTCGTGGTCGTCGGATGAATCCGGCGGGTGGCGGCTTTGGCGGCCCGGCAACAACTTGTGTTTGTCCGGAATGTGATACCGAGATTTCCAAAAAACGAGGTGTTCCTTGTGCTTCTGTGAAGTGCCCTAAGTGCGGCACCGCAATGGTACGAGGTGCCTAAATATAAAAGGCGACAGTGTTATCTCATTTTTGGCATTTGCCGCCTTTTATATTTGTGCTAAGCTAAGTTAATATGCTGAAAAAAGCCCTATTCATATTTGCTTTGTTATTATCCGTGGGAATTGCGGTGGTTTGGTGGTATGGAAATAACGCGGCCACGTCCCCGGATAATTTAGCTGCTTCCAGCCAAGAACAGACTGAGGTTGTTAGCAATGAGGCCACCCCTTCTGAGCCGGTTGAATCCGAGTCGGAAGCGGTGACGCTGGTGGCGGTGGGTGATGTCATGATGTCGCGCCATGTCTGGACTAAAATTCTGGCGCACGGGGGAGATTCTCGCCATCCTTTCCGGGAAACAGCTGATTTCACCGCGGCGGCCGATATTACCTTTGCCAATGTGGAATCGGCAGTTTCCGACCTGGCCGAACCGCCGCCGGAGGGAATGAGTTTCATTGTTCCTACTGAGGGAATAGACGGTCTGGAATATGCCGGTTTTGACGTCGTATCTTTGGCTAACAACCACTCTCTCAACTTTGGTAAGCAGGCGTTAGTTGATTCTGTGGAGCAACTGGAATCACGAGGAATTCTGACGGCCGGTGCCGGTGACAATCTGGAATCAGCGCATGCGCCTGCCATCTTGGATGTCAAAGGTAACAGCATAGCTTTTTTTGCCTACCAGAATGTCGGTCCGCAGGAAGTCTGGGAGGCGACCCCGTCCAGTGCCGGTATCGCTTGGATGGATCCGGAAATGGTCAAACTTGATGTTTCCCAGGTCCGGGATGAAGTTGATTACGTTATTGTTTCCATGCATGCGGGCACGGAATATGTTTTTGATCCGATTGATTCCCAGGTGGAATTTGCCCATGCAGCGGTGGATGCCGGGGCTGACCTGGTGATTGGCCATCATCCCCACGTGGTTCAGGACAAAGAGATATATAACGGCAAACAGATTATTTACAGCCTGGGAAATTTCGTTTTTGACCAGATGTGGTCGGAAGAAACCCGGCGGGGGGAGGTTTTAACCGCAACCCTAACTGACGGTGAAGTTCGAGATATAAATTTTGAAAAAGTCCGGATTTACGACTATAACCAACCGCGATTTGAGGATTGGTAATCTATGATAACCGAAGTTAATCGAGGCAATTTTAACGACGAAGTTCTGCGAGCTGACACGCCGGTGCTGGCCTTCTTCACAGCAGACTGGTGCGCTCCCTGTCGAGTCCTTAAGCCGGTGCTGGTAGAGTTAGCAACGGAAAAACAGGGCGAGATCAAAATCTGTAGTATTGACGTCACAAAATATGAGGATATCGCGGCCCGCTGGCAGGTGAAAGCATTGCCGACGGTAATAGTTTTCCAAAATGGGGAGGAAATTGACCGATTCTGGGGGCCTAAGTCAAAACAAGACGTGGTAGAAATACTAAATTTTGAAGATTAAAAAACAGCCCCCGCACGGGGGCTGTTTTTGTTTATCTAGAGATTAGTGGTGGTGTCTTTGTAAACGGCAATCGTTATCATTGTCACATCTTCGGAAACACTGATGCCGACAGAAAGTTCACGATCGCCCTGGGTGGCGGTGTAGCTAACATATTGATCCGGTCCCGAGCTCCAGCTGTCAGTACTTTGGATTTCCCAGCCATTATCAGGAATCTGTTTTTCATACCAGGCGGAAACTTCATCTACGCTGTCGTTGGTTTCCAGGGAAGCAGAAGCTGATTCGGCTTCGCTGCCGCTGCCGACATGAGAAAACGTTATGTCAGCATCAGGATAAGCGGGAACGTCGCCGGGAAAATCTTCCGGTAGTTCTCCGCTGGTGCCGAAGGTTGTTTCACCTTCTTCGGTGGTAAAAGTTGTGGATTCTGAATTAGAGTCGATCTCAACATCCTGCCCGGACATTTGCTCTAGGGCCCGTTCCGCGGTTTCTTCCTGGGCCTTTTTCTGCCAGGGCATGGTGCAGCCGACAGAAAAGACCATGACCAATGTAATGGCCAGAATCAGCGATAGCACAATAGCGATTTTTTTCATTCTTTTGATTATTACTGGGTTAGATACGTGGATAGTCTTGATAACAAGAGAATTGTAGCATAGCT
>CAZLGC010000037.1:0-11531 GCA_964559275.1 uncultured Candidatus Saccharibacteria bacterium | reverse complement strand
TGAAGGCGGCGCTTTCTTCAAAAACACCAAAAGCCCTGGCCATGTCATCCAAGGCATCACTCAATACCAGGACACCGTCTTGGTCAAATACCACCAATTTGAATTTTGTATTTGTCATGGCTTAAGTTTTTTGATCATGTAAGTACCCCTGAGTCTGTATCCCAGCCAGCGGTAATATTCGCGCACACCCACACCACTGATTATCGCCATCTTACCATAACCGGCCTGCTGCGCAATCTGCTCAGCTTTTTTCATTAGCCGGCGACCGAGTCCCAGGTGTTGGGCTGCTCGCCGGCCGGTTTGGCCAACCGGGACCACCTGCCCGTAGGTATGAAGCTCTCTGACCAGGGCGCAATCTTTGAGCTCGGGGAGAAATGTTTCCTCGGGAAAGCGCAAACGCACGAAGGCATAGAGGATGGTGCGGCTTTTGTTCTCATAAGTAAGGAAATATTCGGTGCCGCCGGATGCTGGATATTTTTTCTCAAAAAGTTTTATCTCAGTAAGCTTAGCGGGGCGGCGGCGGGCTTCCCGGCAGCGGATGCAAAGGCAGCGTTTATCGGTCTTTTCCATTTCTCGGTGTACAAACTGGCGCAGGTTGGTCACCTTGCTGCCGCCGACAATCTCATGGGAAGGGATGTCCCGGATCAGGCGGGTGACGCGAACGTAGCGGGGTAATTCGGCTTTGATTTTGATAATCAGATCAGTTAATCGCTTGGTCGAAAGTGGCCGGTATTTTCGCTGTTTCCATAAGCGATAGAGATCTGAGTTTTTGACGACGGTGCAGGGATAAATCTTGAGCAGGTCAGGCTGGAAATCCGGATTCCGAAAGAGTTCTCTAAACATAGCAATATCTTTCTGATCGTTGGAGCCGAGCAGGCCCGGCATCATGTGGTAGTTTATTTTGAAGCCGGCGTCCTTGAGTAACCTGGTTGCCCGAATGGTATCAGCTATAGTGTGCTGGCGGCGGTTTTTTTGCAGAACCCTATTATCGATGTGCTGCACACCCAATTCCATGCGGGTGACGCCTAGTTCGCGCAGGCGCTTGATTTCATCTCTTGTCACAGTGTCCGGCCGGGTTTCTACGGACATACCAATGCAGCGGTGACGGGCTTTTTCATTAGCTTTCAGACTGACCGCCAGTGTGCTATAATATTTACCATTGAAACCATCAAAACAGCGCTTGATGAAATGGCGCTGGTATTGCTTTGGGTAAGCTAGAAAAGTGGCTCCGATTATAATCAGCTCGCACTTGGAGGTATCATGCCCGGTTAGGCGCAAGGCCCTAAGTCTCATCTGCACTTGTTTGTAAGGATCGTATTTGCAAAGCAAGGCCCGCATTACGGCCGGTTCGTTGGGCGAATAACTTTTGGGAACCTCACTTTCCGTCGGGCAGAACAAACAGTCGCCCGGGCAGGGATAGGGTTTCATCAGAACGGAAATGATAGCAACGCCGGATAGGGTCCGCACCGCCCGCGTAGTCAAGGCTCGTTCTACCAGTTCGTTGGGCTTCATTTCTCGTTTGCTGACCATTCGCCGATAGGTTTCAAGTAGTTTCATCTTGGTCGGGCAGGCCATTCCGGAAGCAGCGGCATATTCGCGCTTAAACTTCTCGACCTTTTGGTCGTCCAAAGCCTTTTGTCTATTCATTTTTCGAATTATGTCAGCAAGAGTCATGGACAAAGAATTAGCTGATTACATTTTACTCAAGATGCAGTCTGACTACGATCAGATTGCCACTGATTTTTCAGCTACCCGGGCTTTTCCCTGGGCGGAAATGAAACACTTAGTTGAAGAATACGTACAGGCTGGTGACCGGATTCTCGATGCCGGTTGTGGCAACGGGCGCCTGTATCAGCTGGTCAAGGACAAGAAGGTTTTTTACGAGGGAATTGATGTCAGCCCGAAATTGGTAAAAATTGCGAAACAAAAGTATGGTGATCATTTCGCCGTCCAGAACTTGACCAGTCTTGGAGATTACCCGGACAACTCATTTAGCCTTATCTTCTGTATTGCCACCTTTCAGCATATACCGGGAGAGGAATATCGTAAACAGGTCTTGCGAAATTTTAAACGCCTGCTTCTCAATGACAGCCTGCTTATCATGATCAACTGGAATATTCTCAATCAGGAAAAATTTAAACCCTATCTCAAAAAATCAGCCAGAATGCTTCCCGGTCTAGATAAAGGGGATATCCTTTACCCCTGGCGGTCCCAGAAGCCGCGGGTTGTACACCGCTACTACCATGGTTTCAGTCCAGAGGAAATGGATAATCTGTTGGTGGAGGCTGATCTCCGGTCCGAGAAGCAGTACTACACTCGCCAGGGTCAGGAGGTGGCACCCGAGCAGGGTTATAACTTAGTAACAATTGCCCGCAAAAACTAATCATATGGCTAAAAACCAAAAAAAGATTTCCTCTGATATTACGACGCCGAAACTGCGCAAAGTTGAGCACTCCCGCAGCCAGGCGGCGGTCGGCAAGCGCCCGTCCGGTTTGCAGCTTTGCCAGAAATGTCACGCGGTCTACTATCGTAAGCGTTGGCAGTGGGATTATCCTCTGTACGAGAAACATAAGAATGACAAAAGTTTACTTACTACTTGCCCGGCTTGCAGTAAAGAACACCCAGAGCAGGCGGAGGGGATTCTGGAGCTGACCGGCTTTCAGTCCGCTGACCAGCGGGCCCAGATCAAGAGTCTGTTGGAGAATGCCAACCGGCGAGCCAATGAGCGCGATCCGCAGGACAAGATTTTTAAATGGGAGACCAAAGGCTCGACTATCATTTTATATATTACTGAGAATCAGTTAGCAATGTCGCTTGCTCGTCAGGTCCGCCGCGCCTTTGGCGGCGACATCAGCATCGCCACGGCATCCGAGGAGGATATTGTGCGGGTGAAGTGGTTGGGGGATAAGGCTTGATTAATTAAAGGTAAAGATATCAGTTTCCGGAATAACAAAGAGGTCGTTTCCGTACTAACATTTGTTCTAGTTAGTTTGGTTTTGGTTGGTGCTGGTTGTCAGGACTCAGGTACAATTGTAGGCCTCAAAGAAGTCAAAGACCTGGTCGTTCCCGAACTGGAAATCACTGATTTCCGCCCGCCAGACGGGGAGATGAATGTGGCTCCAGATGCGGTGCTGGCAGTTAGCTTTTCCGAGCCGGTGCGATCGGAGTCAATTGGCACTGACTCAATTCAGCTGCAATATATAAATCCGGACCTGGATCCGGCACAAACAGAGATTCACTACGAGTGGGCGTTATTGGATGACGGTCGCAGTCTCGAGATCAAGCCGGTTGGTAACCTGCTGGACGGAGAGACAGTTTCCGTTCTGCTTACTTGTGATTTTCAAAGTGATGATGAGCAGACGTTGACCCCGGCTAGCGAAGCCTTTTTGGATAATGTTTGCTATACCTCAGAGTTCACCGTAGCCGAGTAGAAAAGTTTTTGATAGTTGAAACCCCCGTTTCCGATCTGGAGGCGGGGGTTAGTCATTTTTTCAAAAGGACAGCTTTTGGTCAGAAATGCAACCTTTACGGCATTTTTTGCCTATGATAAGCTAAAACAGCGTTGAACAGATAGCAAAATGCCCTCCCAAACCCCTCTAATGCGCCAGTACGCGGCGATTAAGGAGAAACACAAGGACTCCATCCTGTTTTTCAGGATGGGGGATTTTTATGAAATGTTTGGGGATGACGCCAAAATAGCTTCCCGAATTTTGGATATTGCGTTGACCTCCCGGGAGAAAAATGGCAAAGATCCGATACCTCTCTGCGGGGTGCCGTATCACGCCGTTGACAATTATCTGGCCAAGCTTATCAAAGCGGGCAAAAAAGTGGCGGTTTGCGAGCAGGTGGAAGACCCGGCCAAGGCGAAGGGGATTGTCAAGCGCGATGTCGTGCGAGTTGTGACTCCGGGAACCGTGCACGAAACCAGTCTGCTGTCAGATCGTCAGAACAATTATTTGGCGGCGTTGGCTTGGGATCGCAAAAACAAAAGAATTGGCTTGGCAGCTGCCGACATGAGTACGGGCGAACTTATGACTACTGAGCTGGAAGCCGACGGTTCTTTTAGTTCGCTCAAAAACGAACTAGCACGTCTGCAGCCGGCGGAATGCCTAGTGCCGCGCGATCTTTATACTGATACCAAACTTCTTGGCGTCATCAAATGGCAGCCGGCAGTCAACGTGACGCCGGTTGACGATTGGTCTTTTGAGCGGGAAACCGCGGCCGGGAAGATCCGTGATCATTACGGCGTGAAAATGCTGGATGGCTTCGGTTTGGCTGACAGCACGGTCGGGGTGCAGGCGGTCGGCGCTTTGATTTCATATCTTGAAGAGACTCAGAAGATGCACCTGAAGCATCTAAAACCACCTAAGCTCTATACCAGCTCCGAATTTATGTTGCTTGATGAGGCGACTATCCGCAACCTGGAGCTGGTGCAGACCATTCGCTCTGGGGACGCCCAAGGCTCCCTCCTATCTGTCCTAGATGAATGCGTCACTGCCATGGGCGGGCGCCTGCTGCATAACTCGCTTTTGCAGCCATTGATCAAAGTCAAGCCGATCCGGGAGCGCCTGGACGGCGTAGCCGAGTTTGCTAATAACGAGGATTTGCGGCAGTCTGTGCGGGAGGCTTTGGACGGGGTAGCGGACATTGAACGCCTGGCTGGCCGGTTGGGTAGCGAAGTCGCCAACGCCCGTGACCTGCTGGCGCTTAGAAATTCGCTGGAAAACATCAAGGCGCTTAAAATGAAATTGGCGGAAACGAAATCAGCAGTCTTGCAAAGATTATATCGTCGTCTTGAACCCTTAGATAAGGTTGTCAGCCTAATCAAAAAATCAATTCGTGATGACGCACCACTGGTTTTGCGGGAAGGTAATTTAATTAAGCACGGATTCGATAGCGGGTTAGATGAGGTTCGGGAGGTCGCTACTAAGGGTAAGGATTGGATCAAGAATCTAGAGACCACCGAGAAGAAAAAAACCGGAATCGAAAAACTGAAAGTTCGCTTCAATAAAGTGTTCGGTTATTATATCGAAGTGCCGAAAGGGCAGGTAGAAAAAGTACCTCAACATTATATTCGCAAGCAAACGTTGGTGAATGCTGAACGTTACATAACTCCGGAAATGAAAGAAAAGGAGGATTTGATACTGAATTCAGAGGAAAAACTGATTGCGGCCGAATATGAAGCTTTTATCAAAGTTCGTGACGAAATAGCTGGGTACATCACTAACCTGCAGAAGACCGCTCGGGCGGTTGCGCTCATAGACATACTTTCCACCTTCGCCAAGATTGCGACCGAGCGTGATTTTGTCAAACCGCAAATCAATGACAGCGACCAGCTAGTCATCAAAGAAGGGCGCCATCCGGTAGTAGAGCGGATCGAGGTGGCCGGTGCGTTTGTACCGAATGACTCCAAACTTGATAACAAGAGTGAGCAGGTGATGATACTGACCGGACCCAATATGTCCGGCAAGTCAACTTATATTAGGCAGGTCGCGATCATTACTCTGTTGGCACAGATCGGATCGTTTGTTCCGGCCAAGTCCGCGACCATCGGTGTAGTGGATCGTATTTTCACCCGCGTTGGGGCCTCGGATAGTCTGGTCCGGGGGCAGAGCACCTTCATGGTGGAAATGCAGGAAGCCGCCAATATCTTGAATTCTGCTACCAACAAGAGCCTCATAATACTGGACGAGATCGGCCGGGGGACATCTACCTTTGACGGCATCAGTATCGCCTGGGCGGTGGTAGAATATGTTCATTCCAAAAAACACCTCGGTGCCAAAACCTTGTTTGCAACCCATTATCACGAGTTGCTGGCCCTGGAAAAGATGTTGGCGCGTGTCAAAAACTACAACGTGGCAGTCCGAGAGAGTGAAGAAGAGGTAACATTTTTGTACAAAATCGTACCCGGTGGGACTGATCGCAGTTACGGAATCTATGTTGGCAAACTAGCCGGTTTGCCTAAGCGAGTGATCTCGCGGGCGGAGGAAGTTTTGGGTAAACTGGATAAGGGAGAAAAGGTTTTTGGCCAGGAAGTCGGTAAATCCAAAATTGCCGACGGACAAAAGTCTCTTTTTGACGCCAAGGCAAAAAGTAGTGAAATTGAGGCGGAGATTGCCAAAGCTGATATCGAAAAACTAACTCCGATCGAAGCGCTAAAGCTGCTTGATGAAATAAAGAAAAAAGTGAAATGAAGATAAAAATCCTCCCCGAAGATCTCATGAACCAAATTGCCGCCGGCGAAGTAGTTGAGCGGCCGGCTTCAGTTGTCAAAGAGCTGGTAGAGAACGCTCTTGACGCCGGGGCAAGGCGGGTCGGGATTGATGTCGAAGAGGGCGGGCGCAAACTGATCCGGGTGGTGGACGATGGTTCCGGCATGAGCCCAGAGGATGCCCGGATGGCTTTTGAGCGGCACGCAACGAGCAAAATCACTACTGCTGAGGATCTTTTCAAGATCAGCACCCTCGGTTTCCGCGGTGAAGCCCTACCGTCAATTGCGTCAATTTCCAAAGTGACCTTGCGGACCAAGACTCCACAAGCGGTAGCGGGGACGGCGATAGAGGTCGTTGGCGGCAATATGTCTGATCCCAAAGAGACCGCCGCGCCGCCGGGAACGGTCGTTGAGGCCAGGAACCTTTTCTATAACACGCCGGCCCGGCGCAAATATCTCAAATCGGTCAATACCGAGTACGGGCACATAATGTCGGCGGTGGTTGACCAGGCCTTGGCACATCCCCGGGTTGGTTTTCGTCTCAAGCACAACCAGCGTCAAACTCTGCTGGTCCCTCCTGGGCAAAAGTTATTGTCCCGAGTAGCAGCTATTTTCGGAGAAGATCTTTCTCAGAACCTGGTTCGTGTTTCTTATCAGAGCCCTTATCTGAAGATTCGTGGTTATGTCGGCAAGCCGTCGATCGCACGTTCATCTCGGGATCATCAGTTCTTGTTCGTCAACGGTCGCCGGGTAGAAAATCGACTGATTGCCAAGGCGGCGTTTGCGGGCTATCACACTATGCTTCAAAAACAGGAATACCCGGTCTATTTCCTGTTTCTTGAAATCAACAAAGATTTGGTTGACGTCAATGTCCATCCCCAAAAAAAAGAAGTCAGGTTTTTGAATCAAAATTTGGTTTTCACTGCTGTGCGTGATGCTACTAGCAAGGCGCTGGGCGAGACCGAGCTGACACCGCGGGTGGATCTGGCCGGGCGTCGCCTGCGAACAGGTTTGGCTCCGGAGCTAAAATCGGCTTCGCGTCCCGCTGCCGCCGGATCGCAAAGCCAACTGGCTGTTTTGCGGCGCAGAATTCAATCGCAGTCGGCACAAGATTTTGTAGCTGATCTTCTATCTGAAGAAACTGAAGAGGCTAGTTACAAGATTTTAGGACAAGTTAACAAGACTTATATTCTTTTTGAACATGAAAGCGGGGTAGGGATGATTGACCAGCACGCGGCGCATGAACGTGACTTATTTGACAAGCTCAAGCTCAAAAACCAAAGTTTCAAATCCGAGCAGCTCCAAGCGCAAACTCAAAAGCTATTGACCCCGGCGAAGATTGAACTTGGCAGGGTAGAGGCGAGTGTTCTGGAGGAAAATTTGAAGGAAATAAGATCGCTGGGCTTGGAGATTGAACCATTTGGGGAATCCGGCAATACGAAGATGTTCAGCGTGACGGCAGTACCGGCGGATATTGCGGGAATCAAAATCAAAGAGTTTGTCACTGGCATTATTGATGATTTGATGAACAGTCCGCGCATCAAAAAAATACGGGATACCCGCGAAAAGATCATTGCCACGATGGCCTGCCGTGGAGCAGTCAAGGCTGGCGATGAACTGGAGTCCGCAGAGATGAAGCGGATTATCGATTTAGTTTTAGCCGGCAAAGTCAAAACTTGTCCCCACGGCCGGCCGGTTATGGTAGAATTAAGTTGGGAAGAATTGGAAAGGCAGTTTGGGCGCAGAAAGTAAAAAAATTTAGAGTGCGAAGGAAAGGAGGCTGACATGAGTTTCCCCCCGCGGTTGACTGAAGATTGTTACTGTCGGCGTTGCCAGAAGCACTTCATCTTTGTCGACAACGATGGCAAGTGTCCACGTTGCCAGGCACCGGTGCAGAGCGAAGATATCATCACCAAGGGAGGGTTAGGTCATGAGGAGCCGGCCAGCGTAGTGGAACTGCGTGAGCATATGGAAACTCCTCATCTCTGACCATAGTCGAGCTACTGCGGTAGCTCGCACCCTAAGTTCTTTTACGAATAATCTAAACAAAAAACAAATATGGAAAAACCAAATCCAGGAATAGAACCTCCGGCAAAAACAAAGACCACACCGTTGCTGCTTATTGCGGTGCTGGTAATTGCGCTGGCAGCCGGGGCGCTCATTTGGTATGTTGGTTGGGGGATGAGTTCTGAGAGCACAACTCCTGTAGTTGAATCGCTGACAGTAAAAACTACTCCGACCCCGACCCCGACCCCGTCGGCTGACGGCAATAGCGAAACAGCCGCCCAAGCAGTGTTGGAGACATTCTTTGACTATGCCAGTAGCGGCCAATACGCCGAGGCGGCTAAGCTTTTGGAACCCCTGCCGGAAGGTGGTGAGGTTGCCCAGTCCTGGAATGATATGCCGGGTTTAGGAACGGATAATCCGCCAACTGATCATGGCGAAATCCTGGAAATTTACTGCGATACCTTCGAAACTTGCCTCGCTGTCGAAGTTTTGAGCGCTACCGAGGAAACGACAGATTTGTACCAGTTTGAGGTGCAGTTTCTAAATGCCGATGGCTCGGTTTATGAAATGGGTCCCTGTTGCGGGGAAGTTGGTCCGCCCACAACCAAATTTATCTATTACGTGAAAAAGATTGATGGTGATTGGAAAGTAATTACCGCTCCGCCTTATCATCCCTAGCGTAAATATGCTATAATTAAGACATGTCGGATCAACGCCAACAAATAGTTGATCAAGTTTTTGGCTACTTTGTCGATAGATTCAAAAACGAGTTTGCCGGTCAGCTGGCGGCGCTTTATGTAGTGGGTAGTTACGCGGTTGGTAAAATGAGCCTGCAGCGTCCGGATATTAACTTTCTGGTTGTCTTGGAAGGCATAGACCCGGAAGATCATATTTTGTTAGGTCGAGTTTTTAAGGAGGCGATTGCCAAATACAAAGGCTATGTCGGAATCCGGCCCTATTTTCCGCCCTTTCGTTACATTTATCCCGAAAATCGTGAGAACTACGATGTCTTTGTCAGCGCGGTAGTGTTGGACAGTAAGCGGGAGGATCTGTCGCTGCCGCTGGGGATCACGCGTTGGGTTTTGGACGGTTATGTCAGTTCCCGCAAACTAATGGCGGGTGAAGATGTTTTCGGTAAGATAAATTTGCCGCCGCTGACCCGGCAGGATATTTTGGAGCGGAGTTTGATAGATCTGGAATTTTTCCGCTTGCCGCTCGAGAAAGCGCCGGTGCAATACCAGCCGGATGAACTTGATTTACTACTGGGTGAATCCGTAATTCTGGCAAAATCGGTAGTTTATCTAGGGGTTGAGTCGGCTATGAAAGATGAGGAGCTGCAACGGAAAGATTATATGAAATTTTTTGACGACCTCAGCCTTTTTCAGAAATTTTACCAACGAGAATACAGTGCTGATGTTGCCAGTCACGTTAAACTTATCCTCGATGCCAGGGAAAATTATGAAAAATATAAAAATGATCGGGCCAAAATCCTGGCAGTGTATGAATCGGCCATTCGCCTAATTGATGCGGTGGAGCAAAAAATACTGATGACTTCACTTCCTCAGGAAGAACCATGGACAAAAGAAAAATTACCAAAGCAATCACCCTGACAGCTTTCATACTGGCCTTGATACCGACTGCCATTGCCGGGATTTTGGTATTCTCGCACACAGATTATTCTCCTTGGGGACCGTTCTTGGATTCTTACCTAGAGCACGTCATGGAGTACGGCTGGTATTGGACTTATTGGCTGGCTCTAGTTTTTGCTATGCTGGCTGCTGCCGGCGTGATAGTAACTTTTTTTATGCAGGCCAGCTTCCCGGCCCGCTGGGTGTGGATACTGGATATTTTCACAATAGTTCTAGTTTTGGCAGATATACTTTTGTTTTTCATGGTTTTTGAAGCCGGCAGTGCTCTTGGTTTCATTAATGCTATTGCAGCCATATGAGTGAAACTGCCCCGATTCCTAAGTTGAACCTGGATGTAGCTCGTCACTTGGATGAGAAGGCTCGCGAACTTGAGACCAATGGAAAAAACAAGTTTAGGGTAATCGCTTTCAAAAAGGCAGCGGCCGCTGTTAGATCAGAACCCCGAAATCTGTGGGGAGTGTACCGTTCCGGCGGTATCAAGGGATTGGAAAAAATCAAGGGGGTTGGCCACCGGATTGCTTGGGATATCGTCAACCAGATTCAGGTCCCGGGTGGTAAAACGAAAAAATAATTTTACATTTTACGCTTTGGATTAATATATGCCTGAGTTACCTGACCTGGAGGTTCTCAAAAATAATATTCTCAAAAAATTTCGTGGCGCCGAGGTGACGGCCATTCAGGCTAGGAGAAATCAGGCGGAGTTAGAAAAAGCATTGCTCAAAACCAAGCTGGTGGGAATAACTCGTCGGGGTAAATACCTGGTTCTGGCCTTTGGTGACACGGTTACTGATATCAAGCAAGAATTGATCCTTCACCTGATGCTCCACGGTCGGTTGACCAGCACAAACTCCGGCACGGCGGCGAAAGGGACCCAGGTTCTAGCAATCACCTTTGACAATAAGGAAGACCTACGCTTGGATGATCGCACTTTTTGGTCAAAATTCTGGCTGGGAGTTGACGGTCATCTGGATAAGCTGGGGGTGGAGCCGGACAGTGACGATTTCACCTTCGATTACTTTTATCAGAAATTACAAAAAAGCCGCGGCCAGATTAAGCCGCTGCTGATGAAACAGGAATTCATTGCCGGGTTAGGTAATGCTTATACCGACGAAGCGCTTTTTAAGGCCAAGATCCGGCCGGATGAAAAGGCCAATAAGCTTTCCGAAGCTCAGGCCAAATCACTCTGGCAGGCTATCAAAGAGGTACTGCCCTGGGGTATTTCCGAGATCGAAAAAGCTGTCGGCGACCAAGTGCTCGAAGACGAAGATCGTAAATTTATGAATGTTTATCGCAAAGAAAATCAACCTTGCCCAGTCTGTCAGACCAAAATCGTGCAGACCCGGGTAGGCGGGCGAGACACTTTTTATTGTCCTAAATGTCAAAAACTCAATGAAGATTAAAGTTGTACTCGCGTTTTTACTTACCACCGCGGTTTTGTTTCTAGCTGGTTGCGAATGGCCGTGGCAGCAACCGGATACAAGCGAGCCGGAGGTTTCTGTAGATGGATTTACGCCTGACGTGGTGCAAGTTGGTGGCTTGCGACTTGAGAACATCCGTGAGCTGCCGGTTTCCAGCGACGGAATGGTAGCCTCGATGTACGATGGGAATTTGACTTGGTCGCCGGACGGTGAGTTGGTGGCAATCGGGATGAGTAATCTGACTCT
>CAZLGC010000036.1:7571-12372 GCA_964559275.1 uncultured Candidatus Saccharibacteria bacterium | reverse complement strand
CGGAACCGGGTCATAATATTCAAATACTGGGTAATTCCAAACCTTGCTCTGAGCGGAACAAGGCGGATTCTCATGAGAACTTAGGAAACCGCAGTTATGATCGTTGAACGCTTCATCTGTATCGATCGGATTGGTCAACAAAGGATACAACTGATACTCAAAAATACGATAAGCATCATCGTATTTGAAAGCATTGAAAGCATGACCGTTATTGCCTACTACCCAGGTACAATTACTGTTAAAGCCGGCAGCGCGTAGCAAACCGGCGCGGAGGATAGCGTAATCATCGCAATCGCCGCAGTATATCATCGGGCAATCGGTACAGGTCCCCCGAGCCCAGATATGGCGAGCTTGTTCTGGATAACCGCAGCCCCAGTCATCCCACCAGGCATAACTGACATCATAATCATCACCGAATGGATTATCGCAGTCTATATATCGCGGCGAGCCGAAGCACCAGTCCTTCATTCCACAAAGACAATCCTCATTTGACTCTTCATCTTTGTAAAACATATTGGGATTAACGAAGCGCTGCATCGCCAGGGTATACTGGTCGGCGGTTAGTTCCGTGTAATGCGAAACCCCGGCATAATTGACATAATCGAATATTGCCCAACCGGCCTGCATTTTGAGCCAGCAAGCGTGCTCATCAATGAAAGCGAAATCATCCAAGGGGATATCCGGCTGGCAGTCATTATAATTGTATTCCCTGAGTAACTGGGCCGCCCGCGGGCTGTTGCCCCAGTCATCGGCGCTAAGGCAGTTGTATTCATTCAAAGGACCATCACAGCAAAGATCGGCGTCGTAGGCATTACCCAAATCTTGCAGCGAGCATTTTTTATTACCTTCCGGGTCGTCGAGCGATTGAGCCGTCACACCGGCCAGCCGCCCCAGGTTACCGCAAGAGGAAAGACACTGTCCGTCCTGCCATTGACAGTTAGGCGAGTGCTGATTACAACTACCGGCATCGCCGCAGGACCCGCAACCGTTCGGGCTGCAGGATGCACTCAACTTCTGGGAAATCGCCGGAAGACTTTCTAGCTCGGCTGGCGGAGTTGTCACTGCCCCTAGAAGCGATGATCCGGACACCGCCACCACTTGTTCTGAGGCCAGCACTTCTGCCCGGGGGAGTGAATATTCAGATTCATAATTAATGCTTGCCTGATAAGTAATTTCTGCCTGCGCTCCCGGCTCAATGGCATCGCCTAGATCAATTCGATAAAGCTGCCAGTTTTCACCGGTTGTTCCTTGGATGATTTCTCCGGGAGCGTCAATTTCCAGACTTGACGCTCGTGGCAGGAAGCCGGAAACCGATACATTTTCTACAGTTGACTCACCACGGTTTGTAATAGTATCCGTGAAAGAAACATTTTCTCCTTCCTGGATGTTTACCTGGCGATCGATCTCTAGATTCTTATCGGTTTCGGCAAATTTTAGGTACAGAACCGAGGTATAGAAATTATCTTTGTGCAAAGTATATGTTTTCACCCCTCCGGCCCCTTCCTTCTCTTTGAATCCTTCCAGATTCGAATACAAAAGCTTCAATTCGGACGCAACGGTCACACTTATGTCCAGCGAGTCAACAGGGGTGGTAACAAATTTACCATTGCTGATCAGATTCGGCACCAGAGTAATGATTTTGGTGTCCGGAAAACTGTAATCCTTATCTATACTTGTTGAATTATCTCTCCCGGCTGTAACCGATTCCGTCTCCGTTATCAATTCATCCGGGATACCATCGATACTGGAAATAAACTTTAAATCTGAACTTTTGAAATCTTCTGGTAATCCAAAATCAGCCTGGTATGAATACTCCGTCGGCGAGACCTCTATTTGCATACTGACTGTGTCAACTTTGGCCCGCTCCAGTTCCGCTGACTGGTCTTTGATCCCAGTCAGATCAGCTAATGGTCCAAAAAGAGAAGTAGGACTAGGCGAATTTATAACCAAAAACACTGCCCCGACGATAGCCGCTGCAGCTACAATCACGGTAATAGTAATAATTGTCTTCTGTTTTCTTTCCATTAAAAGTAGTATGGCATTTTTTAATTGAATCAGCAAATGAAAATCCCCTCACACTCGCTAAAGCGTGAGGGGATCTTAGATCAGCCTAGCGGGGAGGCCCGAACCCGAAAGTTTGGGCATCCCACCAACCGACGACCTCGGTGATGTCTGGATCAGTGAAGCCACCCAGGAAGTTGATTCCTTCCATGGCCAGCTCACCAGTATCAGGCCAGACGAACTCGAGGACTGGGATGATCGTTTCACCGTGCGGAACGGTCAAACGAACGTAATGTTCGCCCTCGACGATTGGCTGACCGTGCCAGAACTCCCAACTGGGCCAGAACCAAAGCGAGGTGTACAGTTCCAATACGCAGAACAGCGGCGTGTCCGGAATCGGCGCACCGGGATTGCACAGCTTCAGATCGAGACCGAAGAGATCGCCCGGAGAGTAGTAATAGTAGTTCTCCGGTGGCGGGTAGTAGGTGCCGCCGGACAGAAGAACATACGTACCCAACTGGCATTCTTCGGGAGTGCCTGTCGGTGTCGGAGTGTCCGTTGGAACCGGCGTCCCGGTAGGAACCTCGGTAGGAGTCGCCGTTTCTGCCGGCGTTCCGGTGACAGTCGGCTCCGGAGTCTCGGTTGCCGTCGGCGTCAGCGTCGGGGTCTCACTCGGCGTAGCCGTGGGAGTCTCCGTTGCGGTGGCTGTCGGTGTCACGGTCGGCTCGGGTGTTTCCGTAGGCACCACGGTCTCCGTAGGCTCCGGCGTCATTGTCGGAACCGGAGTATTCGTTGGGACTGGAGTATCCGTCGGTTCCGGGGTAGCGGTAGCCGTAGGCGTGAAAGTAGCCGTCGGTGTCGGACTCATCGTCGGTGTCGGCGTGTTCGTTGGCACCGGTGTGTTGGTCGGCATCGGAGTACTTGTCGGCTCCGGAGTGTAAGTTGGTTCCGGAGTGGCAGTGCTCGTTGGCGTCGGTGTCCAGGTCGGCATCTCAGTTGGAGTAGATGTCGGTGTGAATGTAGGAGAGAGAGTAGGTGTCGGTGTGTAAGTCGGCTCAGGAGTAGTGGTGGGCACCGGAGTGTATGTTGGCTCCGGGGTGTCGGTCGGGGTCGGTGACGAAGTTGGTGTCGCCGTCGGAGTGGCGCTCGGTTCCGGCGTGTTCGTCGGAGCCGGCGTGTCCGTCGGCTGCACAGTCGGAACTTCTGTCGGTGTTGCGGTCGGAGTCGCAGTCAGTGTCGGAGTTGAGGTTGACACCGGCGTATCGGTCGGAACCGGGGTCGGTTCCGATGTGGCTGTTGCCGTCGGCGTGCTGGTCTCGGTCGGAGTCGCACTGGCCGTCGGTGTCACCACTGGTGTCTCGCTCGGTGACATCGTCGGTGTCGAAGTCGGTGTCGATGTGTAGGTTGGGGTGGACGTCGGCGAGACTGTACCTGTCGGCGTCGCCGTCGGCTGAACAGTTGGCTCCGGCGTGGTCGTCACCGCGGGAGTCTCTGTCGGAGTTACCTCCGGAGTCCCCGTAGGCGTTTCCATCGGAGTCGCTGTTGCCGTCACGACCGGCGTCGGCGTCACGATCTCGATCAGGAAAAACTCGAGTGCATACTCCAAGCTTTCCCGATTCTGACGACCGTCAACCAGTCGCCAGTACTCGTTTGCCGATTTCACCGCGAGGGCTTCCGCCAACTCGAAGTCCGGAAATTCACCGTATTCCAGGTAATCATCTACTGTCCAGTCCGAATGCCAGTCAGCCTCCGCTGCCAGTTCCGGATAGGGACGGTACCCGAACTCCCACCAGAGCGGCACCCACCAATCCTCGTTTTCCAGAGGGTCGGGGGAACGCTTGGTCGGAAAGTAGGAATCGACTCGGACGTAGTAGGTCCCTGCATCCAGGAACCCTTCCCAGTTGAGAACACCGTAGGTGTGATGCGGCACATTGCCGCAACTCGGGTCCTCAGGCTCACCCCAGGTGTCCTCGCAAAGGATATCACCCGTGGTAGCGTCACAGACCGACGCAATTGTCCAGTCGCCGTCGCCCTCGCACTCTCCCAGGATTCCGTAGATCCCAGGAATGAGAACAAACAGCTCGTAGGTGTGGTCCCCGCCTTCGTGGCCGGGACCGCAGTCATGATCGTTCGATGCCCCCGCGAGGTCATCGACAACGCAGTCGCCCGGATCCATCCGGACGGGGTCAGAGCAGTCTTCCGCTCTCACCAGGGCCGGCCCCAGCATGAAGCTGAGAACCATCAGTGTAATCAAAACCTTCCTGTTCATGGTTTCCCCCTATTCTTTCGTTCATTATCAGTCAAACTGGAGCGCTCGTAAGCGCGTTATAATTTTCAAATAGCTGATCCCCGGTGTGACACCGGGAATGCAGCCACCAAGCTTTGGTAGCTGCTATTCCCAGGATTACAGATCTTCGGGCTCCGGACGAGTCCGAATTCCGTAGTAGATCAATCCCAAAATGAGGATAATTAAATTAATGAGCCAATACCAATCGCACCAACCGCTGGTAGCGCAATTGCAGCCCCACCAAATCCAATGGACCAGCTGGGCCACAACAGCGATGATGATCGGCAGTACAATCCAAGCACGTTTGCCACGCCGGGCGAGTATGCCCATGATCAAGGATACCAAAGCAGCAACCAGGAGAGGCAACCACCAAGCGTAGTTTTCCGCGGTGCATTCCTCTTCCTCGGAGTCTTCTTCGGTTGCACCTAGCACTTCGCCCTCGCTTTCCCCAGCGGCTTCGGCCTCAGGTGCAAAAGCACTCAAGATTCGGCCAGCCCTAGAAACAGAATCAGT
>CAZLGC010000036.1:0-7471 GCA_964559275.1 uncultured Candidatus Saccharibacteria bacterium | reverse complement strand
CCGCTGATCGGAACATTAGTGAAAGTGTAATAGCCGGGTTCTCCGGACGGAGTCAGGGGCACGTTGAACTCAGCCACCTTGAGATTACTGGGAGAACAACCAGCACCGCCGCCTGGTAGACAATTGCCAACCGTGTGCCAAACATGGGCCGTTACCGTAGGCTCGCCGGTGTCGGAATAAACCGAACCGTTGAAGCGAATGTAATTAGCGCTGTTGGTGAACAAATCACTAACGTTGGCATTACCGGCATAAGCCACCTCATTCAAAAAGAAACCGGTGACGGCCGGTTGCGCTTTGACTTGAGGAGTAAATGCCGCGATTTGGGCCAAAACTAGCCCTGCAACAACCAAACAGGTTGTTAAAACTTTGGCTTTTGACATAAAAATTGCTCCTAATTTCTAATTTAACGATAACAAGTGAGCGTAGCAATAAAAGGCCTTTTTGTCAAGTCTAATTAGATAATCCAAAAACCCTCTCTGGTCTTGAGACTGGAGGGTTTTTGGTATTCAACTTTGTAAATTCTAACGGACTTCTTCGACCACAACCTGGTGTCTGCCACCGGCCCGAGCTTCGGCGTGAGTTCCGACCAAAAAGTCGACTTTGCCGCCATGAGCCATTCGGTCAGCTACCCGATGCCACTCACCGTTGATCTTCAGCTCTGTTCCTAGCGGATAATCATTGCTAGCAACTACATTCTCGCCACGACTGACCAGATCCTGCAAGTTCTCTCCGGTCGCGGTGACTCCGTAACCGCCGTTTTCCCGCGGATCGGGAGTGTAATAAGTTGCCGTCTTAGTAGTTCCCCCGGTTGCCGGAGCGGACGCTGCCACCTGCGTTCGGGAAGAACTCTGGGAACGGTGCATTGCTACTAAGCGCGATTGGCGAGCTTGCTCAGCTGCAATTCGCTCGGCTTCAGCCCGACGGGCCTCTTCCTCTTGCCGTTCAGCTTCAGCCAGGCGCTCGGCTTTATCCTGGCGAGCTTTTGTCAGGCGAGATTCCAGTTCTGCTCTAACCTCTTCGCCTTCGGCCAACAATTTTTCGTCAGCCTCGAAAGTCAGCATGTTGGCACTGGCACGAACATCACTGACAATGACCGCACCGACCAGAACTGCGACTGCTAACACCGCTGTTATTACCCACATTGAGGCAATTGGTGTCCGCAGACATTTCTGCAATTTCTGCCGGACAGATACTGGTACTAAACCGTCTACCCATTTTTGGGATGTTTCCAAAATCTGGGCTACATCTAGATTTTTTCGAATAAAAGGTAGATCCTTGTTTAATGATGAGACCTTTTATTACTTACCCCGCCTAAGACGGGGTTGATTATCACCCCCTCAACAAGTTTTCGGCCTGATCTCAAGCCAAAGGCTCGGGTCATGCTAATCAAAAAGACACCCAAATACATGAATGCCTCTCGAGGGGGAATCCTAGCAAACCCCCCAAAACTGTCAAATCGTTTTAAGCCATTTTTTTTCCACAATACCAAAAAGCGCCAAAACTAGCGCTTTTCAGTGTCTTGATTTTTTACGGAAGAATCAGTAAAGTCGCTCCGGGATTAGCCGCCAAATATAAACCGTAGGCAGCAATGCCGATGCCGGCCAAAATCAGAATGGTAACACCAATCCAAACCCCGATTTTGTCTTGGTCGAGCTTTTGATCTGATTGATTGTTTTGTTCATCCATATTGATACCGTTTAGTTTCTGTGTTCATTATAACACATTTTCGTAATTCCGACTAGAAAATACCCAAGAGTTTTGTGAAAAAAAGCACATACACCATGATAAACATGGCACCTTCCCAGGCGTGAATCCGACGCGAAATCCCGGAAATTACAAATAGCAGTGTCCCAATTGCCAGCGTCGGCAGACCCAGTGCATAGGTTTGCTGGTCAACCGTCAGGCTACCGGAAAGCCCTGGAATGCCGATAACTAGCAGGCTATTGAAGATATTAGAACCAAAAACATTGCCGATCGCCACCTCTGGCTTGTTAGCCCGGGCGGCCTTGATGGAAACAATAAGCTCCGGCAATGATGTACCAAAAGCAACAGCGGTAATGGCAATGACACCGGCGCTGATATTCAGGGCAGCGGAAATGTCCTGAACTGAATCCACCACGTACTTGGCCCCTACGGCCAAAAGAGCAATCCCTATTACCAGCAAAATATAGTCTTTGGCAACAACTTTGGGTAGTTTGATTTTCTCCTTGGGAATCTTTTTTACTTCCCTCTTCTTCTGTTGCCGAAGTTTGCCAAGCGGCACTATCTCGGCATGAACTTGCTTGAGGTCATCTTCGCTTTCCCCACGATGCAGCAACGTGTAGCCGAAGTAAATTCCGTAAGTGATAATCAGGATAATCGCTTCTCCTAAAGTTACTTGCCCATCCCACAGTATCCCCAAAAGTAAAGCGGTTGAGATTGCAAGTAGTGGCAGATCCAGGTCAATTAGACTCTTGGTGACTACCAGCCGCCGCCCAACAATCGCCGCTACACCGATAATCAGAAAGATGTTGGCGATATTGGAACCAACTGCCGAGGCTGCGGCAAAATCAGTCACCCCCTGGTATGTCGCGATAATACTGGAAACCAATTCTGGAAAGGATGTCCCCAGGCCAACGATAGTGACGCCGACGATGAAAGGCGAAAGCCCGGCCGCCAGCCCGATCTTTTCCGCACTATCCAATAGCCAATCCGCCCCTTTGACCAAGGCGGCTAGTGCAACTATGAATACAATGATTGCAATTATGAGAGCCATAAGAATCTGATTTATCTTAATATAGCATATTTGAGTCCACAAAACACTGCGGATAACAAAAGCCCCGCCTTCGGCGGGGCGACATCTCACTCAAAAAGCGGGAGCGGGAGACCGGACTTGAACCGGCGACCTTCTCCTTGGCAAGGAGACGTTCTACCACTGAACTACTCCCGCTCCCGCTTTTTGAATACTATTTTTGTCAATTCGTCGTCCCCTCAAAAAATGCTAGCATTTTTTGAGGAAAAGGAGTACACGCACGCAAGCCGGAGCAAGTTTCTGATGAAATCAGGAACTTGCGTAGGCTGAAGTGCGTGTACGACGTGGTGCCGAGGGGCAGAATCGAACTGCCGACACCGAGATTTTCAGTCCCGTGCTCTACCACTGAGCTACCTCGGCATATAAATCTAGGCATATGATACCATAGTCCGCCGTCTCAACTAAAGAGTAGAGAAGTCGTCCCCGACAAAAATGCGCGCATTTTTGTCGGAAGAGGGGTACACACATGTAAGCCGGAGTGAGTTCCGATCCTTGAATCGGGACTCACGTAGGCTGAAATGTGTGTACGACGTGGTGGGCAGTGAGGGATTCGAACCCCCGACCCCTTCGGTGTAAACGAAGTGCTCTAAACCAACTGAGCTAACTGCCCCCGTCTTAACCCTTCGCTTCGCCCAGGGCTACGAGCGGGCAAGCCTGGCACGCAACCCGCGGTACTCGTTTACACGCCGTAGTGTCCCGAAGGAACACGAAGGCGTGGTGCCGACGGTGGGACTCGAACCCACACGGGTCAAAGACCCATAGGCCCTCAACCTATTGCGTATACCAATTCCGCCACGTCGGCTCAAAAAAGCCTCAAGGATCTCTTCAGCCCTTACCTGTCGTGTATATTTATCCGCCGAAGCCCTGAGCCTTCGGCGGGCCAATTCCATCACGAGGGCAAGGTAAATCTAGACTATTTTGTTTCTTCTTTTGGAGATTCTTCTCTGGTTTCGGCTGCCTTGGATTCTTCCGGCTTCTTTTCAGCTTTTTCTACTTTATCTTCTTTCGACTCTTCCTCTTTTTCTGGCTTTGCCTTAGCTTCTGCTTCCTTTCTCGCCTTTTCTTCAGCTTCTTGCTTGGCTTTTTCTTCAGCTTCTTTTTGACGCTGAGCTTCAACTTCGGCTACTTTTTTAAGGTGCTTCTCGTGTCGCTCCTTGTCCTCTTTCATCTTAATCTCTTTTTCACGGATGTGGAAGAGCTTGGCTCGTCGCACTCGGGCGGTTTTGACAACCTCAATGTTTTCTATTGTCGGAGAATGGATTGGGAAGATGCGTTCAACCCCAATTCCTTCCGAGACTTTGCGCACGGTCAAAGTAGCGTTGATGCCCTTGCCTCCGCGCACACTGATAACAACACCTTCAAATACCTGCACCCTCTCTTTATCACCTTCTTTGACTTTCTGGTGAACCCGAACAGTCTGGCCGGACTTAAGATCGGGCAGATCTTTTTTGAGCTGATTACTACTCATCTCTTTTATAACTTGGTCTGACATAAAATTTTGATTAGGAAATGGCTATAAAAAAAGCTCCTCGGTCGATTTCTGACTATTAGATAATAATGCTAATCTCCGATTTTGTCAACGGCGAGCGGATTTGAAAGACTCTGGTTCCGGAGCCTCATATTCATGCCAAACTCCCTGGCTATCACGAAAACGCAGACTTTTAGCATGTAACTGGAGCGAATCCGTCTGTTTTCGCTTTCCGTACAAGGTATCGCCGACTATCGGGTGGCCGATAGAAGCAAAATGAACCCGCAGTTGATGCATCCGACCGGTTTTGGGATGAGCTTCAACCAAAGTTTGACTGTCTTGACGAGCAATAACCTGATAAGTCGTCTCTGATTCCTTGCCGGCATCAGCTAGTTCTCTTTTCATTGGCACTGCCGACGATCGTCGCATCTTACCAGAGATGACGCCCCGGTCTTTTTCCAGCTCACCTTCCAGCCAGGCCAGGTATTTCTTTTCTGTTTCCCGTTCCTGAAATTGCTTCTTCAAATGTTCATATTCCGACTGAGTCCGGGCAACCACCATTGCCCCGGAAGTGTCTTTGTCCAGGCGGTGGACAATCCCCGGACGATCAGGCTCTTCGCCTACGTTGCGAATTTCCGGGTATTTCGCCACCAAGCCGTTAACCAAGGTTCCGGCCGTATGCCCGCTGCCGGGATGAACAACCAAACCAGCCGGTTTGTTGATGACAATGAATCCCGGCTCTTCTGCCAGAACTTCAAACTCAACTTTTGGCTCAGCTGCCAGCTCCGCCGGCTTAGCGAATTCGATTCCGACTATGTCTCCGTTCCCGATCAAAGTTGAGGTTTTAGTCGTAGTTTCACCGTTAACCGAAACCTGCCCGGCTGTAATCAAGCGCTGAATTTCGCCCCGGGATTTATCGGGAATCTCGCTCGCCAGCCAGCTATCTAACCGCTGCTTGGCGGGGCCTTGGTAAGTGAAATTTAGTTTTGTCATTAATTTTAGTATACGCCATTTCTTCTAACTGAACAAAACTAACAATGCTAATTACTGAAATCTCTTATTTATTGACAAAAACATACCTTTATGATAAACATGACTAGTGAGTTTTCGTAAAACCCCGCAAGAAAGGAGGAAAAGATACATGACCTTGTGGGCAAAACATCAAGAGGAGATCGCGAAGGTGATCTCCGCCGGTGATTTCCGTGAACCCGACGAACCCGCGAATACCGACGCCGGTGAAGTGGTCATCGGTACGATGACCGAGCGTGAGAAAGCGCTCTACACCATCGGCACCAACCCCGATTTCTTTCGGCAGGTTGGCGAGATGGCCGCCGAGGCGGCGGAGAAGAGAGACACCGCTCAGTTCGAGGAGCGTGCATCGGCGCTGCGGTTCGCTCACGGGTACCTGCGCGACACGCTGTGGCTCGAGCTGAAGGAGCGAACCGGCTACTGGCTGACCGGCCTGGGGATCCGACAAGGCTTCCAAGTTGTGGCCAGGCCCAAGCCCGGCGCTCTGTTCACGTCCAACGGCAACATCCGCGAGGAGATGAACCTGTGGGCCGAGCTGGAGTCACAGCTGGAGCAGATCGGCGCCAGCGGCAAGTTCCTGACTGTGGAGCACCCTCCGGAGGACGGCGAAGAGGTGATCGGTGAGCTCACCGACCACGAGAAGGCGCTCCTGACCCTGAGCGACAGCCTCCGGATCAAGGACGAGGACCATCTCGAGAGCCTGTGCATGGAGTGCCATGAACGTGACGACCAGGGCAAGAAGGAGGGGCCCGACTGCGAGGTGAAACGACGCATTGACCTGTACGACTACGTCAGCACGACGATGTGGCAGGACATCCGCGATCGCCTCGAAGCAGCACCAGACAGCATCGCCATCCGGAAAGGCTGGCAGATCGTCAGCTGCCCGGATGAGGAGGAAGACGGTTTCGATTTCCCAATCGGAACCACCGTGATTGAGATCATTAGCAGGAAACTGCCGTGATCTGAATCAGACCAGCAACGGACCAACTTCGGTTGGTCCGTTTTCAATACTTGACTTTTTAGGCTTAAACTGTTAGTATCCAGCCGTCATAGTAGAACAATGTCAATCTCAAATTCAAGTCAGGAGGAAATGGATGAGTGAAAGGAAGCACCTGCTGGACTTCTGGTTGGAAGCCATCCAGGATACGCTCGATCGGGGCGAGTTCGTGGAACCACCGGTGCCTGTCGGCGCTACCGAAGGCGAACGCGTGATCGGTGAGATGACTCGCTACGAACGGGCCATCTTCACTGCTGCCGGCAGGGTACCCCGCAAATTACGCTTGGGGCAAGACGCCGTCTGCCAGCACTGCCGCGAAACCGATAGTCAGCAGAGTTGTGTCATCAGGCACTTCATCATGCGCCAGGAGCGGATGATGGCGCTGCTGCGAATGGAGATCCGGCACCGGCTGAACATGTGGTATCACGGAATCGATGTTCGCCGCGGTTTCAAGATCGTTGTGCTCGACCGCGAGGCCGAACTCAAGGATCCGGACAAGCCTATCATGCTGGTTGCGATCGCCGAGATGGCCGAAATGGCCGAGATCCTGGAGCACGAGCACCACAAGGAGTCGCCTGACCAGCCGTTCATGGTTTTCCCCAGCGGAACCGAATACGTGCAGTAGAGCCCCCTTTAGGGTCGGGTAAGAGGAATCCTCTTCCTCCCCCGGCCCTGTTTTTTTTGATTTTGGATCTTGAGTCTGAATTCTAAAATCCCTCCGACGAAAGCGGAGGGATTTTACATACCCACTAATACCTGGCCCGGTTCGAAACGCAAGGGGAGCTTGCTATTCGGCAGACGAAAACGCCTTTACCGAAATTCCCCGGGCCATGTATCAGGGGGCATTAGTAATACGCAGAAAATAATTATTTGATTTTAAAACCCCTTTTTGGAGGGTTTTTTCGGGTTTGTATCCGTTTTTTCAGATCTTTTGATCCTAGCAGGCAATCAGCCCGCCGTCAAGGATTTCTGCGAAAACAGAATATAGTAATCGAAAACTGAAATGTTTGATGAAATTGAGGTTTTCTATTACTATTCCCTGTTTTCCAGCCGAATCCGAATCTTCCCGAAAATAGGTTCGGCGCTACGACACACTGGGCGCCGCAGCGCCAATTTGTTCCCACTTTTTGCTAAAACTGAGAACCTTGAATATTAGCATATCTAAGAAATATTGTCAAGTATTTAC